>DASRYX010000576.1:0-26489 GCA_035686985.1 Planctomycetaceae bacterium
GCATTTCGTCGAACGGAATGTCCGCGGTCTGCAGGATTTCGTACGGCGGTTCTTCGCTGTAAATCATCTGATACTGTGCATCATGACGGATGATCGGTGTGCCGCGTAACCGCTTCAAGATGCCGACCTGAATTTCCTGCGGCCGGAGTGCGACTAATCGGTCAAACCCCGCGGCGAAGCTCTTACGATCTTCACCGGGAAGACCCACAATGAGATCCGCGTGCACGTGAACTCCGGTCTGTTCACGCAGCCAGCGGAGATTTCCTTCCGCAGCAGCGTTGTCCTGCTTGCGGGAAATCAGCACGGCGACATCATCGTTCCACGTCTGGATGCCGACCTCAAACTGAATCGCCCCCGGCGGAAACCGCGTGACGAGTTCCCGGAGCGCTTCAGGGAACCGGTCCGGAATCATCTCAAAGTGCAGGAACATCCCCGGCGTATACTGCTCCCAGAAGAACTCTAGAATCGCCCGGCTCACCCGTAGATTAAGATTGAACGTCCGGTCAACAAACTTGAAGGTTCGTGCTCCCCGATCCAGCAGCCGTTGCATCGCCGCTAAAAAACTTTCGAGTGGAAACTGACGCACCGGAATGTCGAGAGCGGAAAGACAGAACTCGCACGTGAAGGGGCAACCGCGCGACGCTTCGACATACAGCACTCGATGCGCGAGATCATCATCGGTGTAAAGCTCGTACGGCAGCGCGAGCTCCGCCAGATTCAGCGTCGGCGGATGAATCCATTTCTGAAGTTGCGGCTTGCCGTTTCGCAGATCCCGACACAACGCCGCAAACGCAAAATCGGCCTCGCCGGTGATGACATAGTCCGCCAAATCGCACACTGGCGGTGCGTCATCCGCGAAACTGACTTCAGGACCGCCGAGGACGATCGTGACGTCGGGGCGTAATCGCTTTAGTGCAGAAACCACCGCAGTTGTCGGTTCCACATTCCAGATGTAAACCCCGAAGCCGATGATGCACGGTTCTTCGCGCAGAAGGGCTTCGACCATTTCCAGTGGCGATTGCTGAATCGTAAACTCGCGCAGGACCGTCTGCGATTGCAGTTCGCCCATGTTGGCAAAGAGATACCGCAACCCGAACGCCGCGTGCGGGTACTTCGCATTCAACGTCGCCAGCACGATCTCGGGCATCTGTTCCAGTGGAAGCCCAGGGTTTCCCAACCCTGGGTCTCTTTACTCTGTGACAAAACCGAAGAGACCCACCCATAGGAATGGGTGGGCTTCCAGTAAACATCAAATCGAAATCTTCGCGCCGAGGACCTTCAGGAACTCGCGCAACCACGCAGGATGCGCCGGCCACGCGGGAGCCGTCACGAGGTTGCCGTCGACATACGCCTGGTCCACGGGAATCGACACATATTCGCCGCCGGTGAATGTGATCTCCGGGCCACACGCAGGATACGCCGTGCAGCGCCGGCCCTTCACCACGCCCGCCGCGGTCAGAATCTGCAGGCCGTGACAGATCGCCGCGATCGGCCGATTGTTCCCCGCAAACTCACGCACGATCTTCAAGACATCCGCGTTGAGCCGCAGGTATTCCGGTGCGCGGCCGCCGGGAACGATCAGTCCCGCATAATCGCCGGTCTTAATCTCTGCGAACGTCGCATTCAGCGTGAAATCATGCCCGCGTTTTTCGGTGTAAGTCTGGTCGCCTTCGAAGTCATGAATCGCCGTACGGATCTTGTCCCCCGCTTTTTTTTCGGGACACACGACATCCACCTGATAGCCCAGCGCCTGCAACGCCTGCACCGGGACCATCAGCTCATAGTCTTCCACAAAATCGCCCGCCAGCACCAGTAACTTCGGCGTCGTCATTCTTCTGCACCCCCTGCAAATCGTCCCGTCACATCCTCCCATCATGGCATGACACGACAGGGGATCAAAGTCGAACGGACATCGCGCATTGAAATTCGGGGGGGCAACCCGTCAGAATGCGGCTCATTCTCACGCAACAGGCAAATGTCGAAGGAACATCTCCGTGACGGTGCAACTCAGTGATTTCGCAAAGTCGTTGTCAGTCGAAACTGCGTTCAGTGTGCTGGCAATCGCGAAGCAACTGAAAGCTGCGGGCAAGGACGTCGTCGAACTGGAAATCGGCGACAGTCCGTTTGAAAGCACGGCGTCCGCGAAGTCGACTGGTATCGAAGCCATTCGCGATAACCAGTCGCACTATTGCCCGTCCCCCGGTTTGCCCGTCTTCCGCGAAACTGCCGCGAATTTTGTGAAGCAGGAATTCAAGATTCCCGCACAGATGAACAACGTCTGTGTGGCCCCCGGTGCGAAGGTCTTCGAGCAATATTTCTGCGAAGCGTTCGTCAATCCCGGCGATGGTGTCCTCGTCTTCAGCCCGTACTTCCCGACGTACCTGCCGAACATTCTGCGACGTGGCGGTCGACCGGTCTTTTCACCGTTGCGACAAGCGAACGGTTTCCGGCCCGAGTTGTCGGCCATCGAAAACTTTCTCAAGACCGATGCGTCACCTCGGGCGATCTTCTTTAACTCGCCGCACAATCCCACCGGCGGCGTGATGACGCTCGACGACATGCGGAACATCGCTGACCTGCTCCGCGGCAAGAACATCGCCGTCTTCAGCGACGAGCCGTACTGCCACATGGTGTGGAAGGGCGAGCATGTGTCGCTGCTGGCTCAGCCGGGCATGCTCGAGCAGTGCGTGGCGGCGTACACCTTCAGCAAGTCCTACAGCATGAGCGGCTGGCGACTCGGCTTCAGCGTCGCCAGTGCCGAGGTGACCGACGCCATCGGCAAGATGATCAACACCACGCTCTCGTGCACGCCGCCGCTGGTGCAACTCGCGGGGAAGGCGGCGCTGGAACGTGATGCCACGGAGCGCAATGGCCAGATGGAAAAATTCCGCCGCAAGGTCGATCTGCTGACCGCCGGGCTCAACAAGATCGACGGTTTCAAATCGCTCGATCCCGCGGGGACGTTCTACGTCTTCCCGAGTGTCGCCCCGATCTGCAACCGCCTCGGCATCACCAGCCACGGGCTCGCGCTCTATCTGCTCGAAGCCGCGGACGAAAAGTTCGGCGTGGCGTGTCTCGGCGGCGAGTGCTTCGGCGACGCCGGCGGCGGCTTCCTCCGCTTCAGTTGCGCCGAACCCGACGACCGCCTGCAACAAGCGTTGGACTTCCTCCCCAAAGCCATCGCCCGCACGGACCGCGTGCAGAAATATCTCGACCAGCACCCGAAGTTCCGGCTTACGACACCGTATACGGTGGAGTGACACTTTTGTAAAGTGGGTGGCTAGGTTGTCGAACCTAGCCACCCATCGTCGCATAGCGGTTAGGCTACAACTTACACATCGTGTGAGATATTCGTCCCACGAAAGTGCCGGATGGCACTTAACACAACGCTAGTAAGACCAGTTTCACACCGCGTTTTGGTGCAGAGATCAAGCACTTTTGAGTGCAGAGCAAAAGCCACAGCCCAACCAATTACCGGAATCTCTTTGCCGACTAAGAAGGCAACAAGAGTCAGTGGCAAGATCATGCATGTCACCAGCGCAACTACGCGGAATAGGCCCGGGTGAGGGCACGTCAATCTATTTCGCGACATCATTGCCACCCTTCTTACGAGGGGTGGGAGGCGAAATCTGAGCGATCTGCTCAATAGCAGCAGCCGCTTTCGAAACTCGCAGATTCAGCTCGACTTCGATGGCTTCCAGCAAGTCCGCCAGCTTGGGAAGCGTAAGCAGCTTGTCTTCGCGTTTACACTCGGCCCAAGGTTTACACGACGTGTCGTGCGGAGAGGGCACTGAGCTGTCAGACCACTCTAGAAGCACACGAAATTGATTTCCCCATCGGGCATAACGTAAACTCAAAGATTCTCCGTGGTACTCATCTTCCTCGCTCCAAACGGGAACTGAGGCTTCAATACCAACGCTGCACTCTTTCGCAAGAAACTCTTCGAGATCACGAATAGAATCGGCACCACGATCACAGAGTTGATTGAGAGTCGCCGATGACTCCTTTAATCGAGAGAGAATTGTAGACATATTTTCAGACATGAATTGATCTCCCGATGGCCGATTCTAGACCATCATCGAACGGGAACAGAGGAGCTGATTCCCTACTCGAGAATCGAGACTAGACTCCACAAGACCATTGTTCCGAGCACTTATATGGAAGTCAACCGAGGGTGGCACAGGTTGGCGTACTCGCCTACCGGTGTTGCGGAGCCGACAAGAGGTCTTAGTTGGCAACCGAACAGAAATGCCTCTTGTGACTGCGTCACCCCGGTAGACCGAGTACGGTCAACCGGGGCCACCCTTCATGGGTGATCATCCGCGAGAAAAGACCCATAGTTCAGAGACCGTGGGCTTCGTTGAGAATCGGCGCGATGTGGTCTTCCACCCAGACGCGGTGGACGCAGCCGAAGTGGCCGCCGAGGTTGAATTGCTTCAGCATCACCGGGTGGTAGGCAGTTTGGGTGAAGCGCGGGAGTTCGCACTTCGGGCAGAAGCCGAGCATCCCCGCGCTAGGGCCATGCCGGCCGTCGATCGTGCCGAAGAGCGTGGTGCCGAGACCGACGAAGATCCAGTCATTCCAGGAATGAAACGACCACAAACCGCGCTCGAGTTTTTGCAGCGCGGGGGCGAGATCAAATCCGCGCGACAACGCCGCCGCGAGCAACACCACACCGGTGATTTTTGTGCCGTCCGGCAGCGCGGCGAGCGTCAGCATCGACATTCCCGCCCCGCCGGAATGGCCGATCAGCCACACCGGCCGGCCGGGATAGTCCTGCTGATACTGTGCGATGCGCTCCGCAATGAGCGCCGCCTGTCGCTGATTCCGTCGCCACGCCCGCAGGTGATACAGCGAGAGAAATTTGTTGCCGGTCGTCCAGTCAACGATTTCCATGGCATAGGGCACGCCGCCGTCCAGCAGACCCTGCATCAGTGAGATGTTGAGAAAACTGCGGCCCTCAATGCCGGGCAGAATCAGCACGAGCCCCTTGTCGAGCCGCTCGGGTTCCAGCCGCCGCACAAACTGCCCGCGGACAAACCATCCCAGCGGTGCGACTGCGAACGTACACCAACACCACAATCCCCGCTGCAACCGTCCGAAGCCCACGGTTTCTGAACCGTGGGTCTCTTGTGATATCTCGGTCATGGCTTCGCAACATCACCCGTGCGTGGTCCCTGAATAATCACCGGCACGCGCACTTCGGGAGTTTCGGGATCATCCGTGTAAACCGTGATGACCGCATCATGCCGGCCGGGGCTGACCTGACCGTCGACGATCACCTGAATGATGGATTCTATCCCGCCCGTCTCGCCCGGTCGCCGTTCACCGAGTTCGACGCCAATCAGCGGACTGTTGACCGACACGTCTTTGATCCGCGCGGGCCTGTCGCGGCTGTCGATGACGCGCAGTTCCTGAACCGTTTTCTCACCGCTGAGTTGATACACCAGAAGCGCCCGCGGCTTCACCATGATGCCCCGTTCGGGCAGTTCCAGCTTGAAGGTAATGCGGACTTCGCGCGGCTCGGGGTCGGTGTACTTCACATCGGCGTAGTATTCCTTCTTGCCGGGTGATTCATTCGCCGGTCGCATGCGAAGCAGGATCTGCCCGTCTTCGCCGGGGGCAAATTCCTTGGCGGACACCAGCGGTTGCAGACAGCCGCAACTCGGCTCGACCGTCGTGAGCTTCACCGGGTGACCGCCGCGGTTGCGGAAGCGGAATTTGCCGTGGAGTTCGAGCATCGGCTGCGTCGGCCCGAGATCAACGAGGTACTGGTCAAACGCCAACGCTGGTCGCGGAGTAGCAGAGATGGCCAGCGGCACCGGCGGACGGCCCCAGTGCACCACGGCGGCGAGCAGAAACGGCGTCACTGCGACGACCCACAGCGATCCCTGCCGAACTGAAAGCATCCTGCTCATGATCATCCCTGGCGTGCGACATCCGTTCGCGGCGACCTCGTAGACGGATGTAGCATACGGACCGGACAGTGACAAGGTCGCCACGTCTTCACAGCCCCAGCCAGAGTCGCAACTTCCGAAGCAGAAACGGCTTTCGCCACGGATTCCAACATTTTGCGAGGATCCCCCAGCCGTCGGACTGGAAATCATCATGGGAACCCGTTAAAAATCCGATTAACCACTGCACGCGATACGATCGGTCAGACGGTGAAAGCCGGACCGGACGAGTTCGTGCATCCCGGGGGGTTAGCTCAGCTGGGAGAGCGCTTGCATGGCATGCAAGAGGTCAGGGGTTCAAATCCCCTACCCTCCACTTGAAACGCCGGAAACCATAATAGTTTCCGGCGTTTTTTTATTGACTGAGCAGCCGGCGCTTTAGCCCTGTTCCATTCCCCCTGCCACCACACAGGTGGTTCTTGACTTGGTTGCACGGTAACGACCCGTGCCAATCCACGGAGCGGTAAATCACTGCTCTCTCTAAGGATTGCTCGTTTAAACGGCTTCTTCACTGCCGTGTGGCGAAATTGAAACTAGGCTTGCTTATGTGAGATTCGTGCGGAAAGCATTTTTGCCGCCGCACCACGTCCCACGGTCCAGTCAGGATTCCGCCATGCAGCGTTCTTCGATGCGGCCCATTGCGACGACTCCGCGTGGGTTTACGCTCGTCGAATTGTCGATCGTCGTGCTGGTGCTCGGCATTCTCGCCGCTGTGGCTGCGCCACGGATGGTTGGAACCGCAGCGACAGCGCGCACCAACGGGACGCAGCGGTCTCTCGCCGTGATCCGCGATGCGCTGCAGATGCACCGGGCTGAAACCGGGGCGTATCCAACGGCAGCAGCGATTCAGACTTCGCTGCAACCCCGGCTATCAGGGCCCTTCCCCGCCGCTCAGGTGGGGAGCTCTCCGAACGCAAATGTCGCCTCCACCACGCAAAATCCGATCACCGCAGCCGAATCAGCCGCGTGTGGCTGGGTGTACAACGAGACAACGGGCGAGTTTCGCGTGAACGATACGCCGTCCATCACGTGGTAAGGCGCTACAACGTCGGCACCGGTGACAGCAGCAGTTCATGCTGGGTACTGGAAAGAATCCGCACATCCGGAATGAGGAAGTGGCTGTTACAGGCGTCGGTCAGCAGGCAGCCATTCTCACCGAACCACTTGATGTTCTGCTGCACGTTCTGCACGGTAAACGTCACGCGGCCGTCCTCCGTCTCCGCGGTACACATTAACGCGGACTGCGCTTCACGGATCGACTCGAACTGCAGCACAATGCGCAGTAGGTAACGACGATTTAATGCGCGACGAATCAGCGCCTGTGCCTCTTGTGGCCAATCGGCCAGCTTGCGGATAAAGCCCAACTCGCGCTGTCCGCCAGTGGCGTCGGTGAATCGCAGGCTGAGATAATCCTCGCCATGTGTCGCCGGGAATGCCCGGATGATCGAGACGCCGTCAAATGTTTCTTCGCCACGCCGGACTCGCAGAATTCCATGCGGCCCTGATTCCAGCGTCACATCGCCCGGATTCAGCCAGCGCGTTTCAAATTCGACGGCGTCGACCGCGGCTTGGCTGGCGGCTTCTGTTGCCGCCGGGTCCGGATCCTCTTCGTCGATGATAGCCCGGTTTGCCGCCCGCTCGCCGAATTGCATTCGCACGAGCTTCGCATAGATCCCATCCGCCGCGAGAAGCTCCGCATGCGTTCCATGTTCAACCAGGTGGCCACGATCGATGACCAGCAGTCGATCCGCACATTCGAGTGTCGAAAGCCGGTGGGCGATCGCGATTGTTGTCCGGCCTTTGGAGAAGCGCTCGATGGCGCGCTGAATCAGGCGCTCCGACTCGGTGTCGATGCTGCTGGTCGCCTCGTCGAGAATCAGAATCCGCGGGTCGTACAGAATCGCACGGGCAATCGAGATGCGTTGCCGCTCCCCACCCGACAGACCGGCACCGCGCTCACCCAGTGCCGTCTCGTAGGCAAATGGAAGACGCAGGATGAAATCATGCGCCGCGGCCGCTTTCGCCGCATCAATCAACTGTTCCGGCGACGCCGAGGGGTTGCCGTACGCGATGTTCGCCGCGACGGTTCCTTCAAAAAGGAACGGCTCCTGGAGGACGAGTCCGACCTGCTTGCGCAGCTCGGCCGTGCTGTAGCTGCGAATGGGCCGCTCATCAATCAGAATCGAGCCGCCGCTGTAGTCATACATGCGGCTGATGAGGCCGATAAGGGTCGACTTACCCGACCCGCTGCGCCCCACGATGCCTACACATTCGCCCTGTTTAATCTGGAAATTCAGATTCTCCAGGACCTGTTGCCGACCGTCGTAGGAGAACGAGACGTCCTTGAATTCAATTTGCCCTCGCACGGGCCGGATGGGTTCCGGGGGAGCAGTGTCTTCGACGGCTTCCGGCGTGTCGAGCAGATCGAAGATGCGATGGCTCGCGGCGACGAATGTACTGATCCACGAGGCGGCTTCCGAAACCGATGTCAGCGGTGCATAGAACATCGCGAGATACGAGAGGAACGCAATCAGCGAACCTAACGTCATGGCCTGTCCCAGCACTTCACGGCCACCGACGTACCAGACGATCAAGCCGCCCAACGCGAACAGAAAGCCGACGACGGTGGAGAAGATTGAGGTGGCGAAATCGACTTGAATGCGTTGATCGCGCAGCTGATCACTTGTCGTGGAAAAGCGGGCGTTTTCCCGGTCCTCCTGCGTGAACGCCTTGACGACACGAATGCCCGTGAGCAGATTCGTGAGCGCGACGGCTTGCCGACCCACGGCATCCCAGTACCGTCCCTGTCGTGCATAAAAATAACGGCAGAACAACCACGCGGCGAGCACGACCAGCGGCGACGGCAGCAGCGCGTACCACGCCAACTTTGCGTTCAGCCAGAACAGCATGCCACCGATTGCGAACATCTGAATGAACTGCAGCAGAAATCCACCGGTGGCGTGATGAACGAAGGCATGCATCGCCTCGGTGTCATACGACACCCGGCTCATTAACAGCCCCACCTGATTGTGGTCGTGATAGGACAACGACAACCGCTGCAGTTTGTTGACCATCTGGCTACGCAGCGCCGCCGTCAGCCGCGCGCCGATCGAGCTGGCCATCCGCGCTTTCACCACCGACAGAACAGCGGCCACACAGCGAACGACCGCCAGGATGCTGACAATCATCGCGAGCGCGGAGAGGAACGAGGTCTGGTCCGGCTCCTTCGAGCCCTTTTCCAGCACGCGGTCAACCAGATCCTTTTGCAGCCACGGCGGAACGAGTTCCAACGCCACCGTGAACAAGGATAGCGCCATCAGAAACGTGAGCGCACTGGCATAAGGCCACAGCAGCACCATGACTCGGCGAAAGAGCTTTGGTGACAGCGGCGCGGCGTCCACCGGAGCTTCGGCTTTGGTCTCTGACGCCGCTGCCGTTTCCGTCGCCGAGCTGGCTTCGTCCTCGATCAGAAATTCGCGGTAGCTCCGGAGCCGCTCCAGCTTATGACAGACCGTGTGAAACTCTTCCGACAACGCATTCGAGAAGCGGACGAGATCGACCCACACCCCGCCCAACTTGATCTGCAGGAAGCCGCAGCCGACCTCGGCGGACACGCGGCTCCCTTCAAGGTCATTCAACGCGAACGACTTCACGCACTTCCAGCGAGAATGGGAGTGAAAACTCTCTTCCAAGGTGACGAGGGCAACTTCGGACTCCGTGATGACCACCCAGAGATCCGCGGGGCGCCCTTCTTCGTCGAGGTCGGTCGGCTGGGAAATCAGCACCGTGCAACCGCGCAGAATCCTCTCGTCCATTAACTCACTAAGCGATAACTCGGCCGTGGCCATCCCGCACCTCTTGCATCCTATCGACATCCGACGACCCGTCGGTTTCAGGGGAAAAATGGGGCGATGACGGCGTACTGCGCTCACCATTCATCGCCCGGTTCGATACACGTCGAGCACCTGCCGACGCTTTCACGACGACATGATGAGCTGCGCCGTCATCGACCATGACAATCGGATCGGACGCTGGCTTTCCGTCGGCAGCTTCAGACACTTCCACAGTGAAAGTCCAATGACTGTTCCCATAGCGGTAAGAGACCTGGAACCGCTGCCACTCGGCGGGCACGCACGGTCGCCATTGGATTTCCGTCCCCGACACATCCATCCCGAGCAGCGATTCGACAGCGACGCGGTAAGCCCACGCTGCAGAGCCGGTGTACCAGGTCCAGCCGCCGCGACCGCGGTGTTTCGCCGCGGTGTAAACATCGGCAGCGAGGACATAAGGCTCACTCTGGTAGCGCTGAACGCCTTCAGAAGCCTCAGTAATCAGCACGGGGTTGATGAGATCAAAAATCTCCACGGCGCGCTGACCATCGCCCTGGCGTGCCAATGCCTGAATCAGCCACAGAACGGCGTGCGTGTACTGTCCGCCGTTCTCGCGGACCCCCGGGAGATACCCCTTGATGTAACCCGGCTCTTGCGCACTCCGATCGAAGGGCGGCTGGAACAGCGCGACCAGCCGATCCGCGGGGAACACCAGCTGCTTCAGCGCCGATTCCATTGCCTGATCAGTGCGGTGGGGATCTGCCCCAGCAAGTACGGCCCACGACTGTGCGAGCGAATCGATCTGGCATTCATCACTGCGCGACGATCCCATGGGTGTGCCGTTATCGTAGAACGCCCGCAAATACCACTGCCCGTCCCACGCATGTTGCTCGAGAGCCGTTCGCAGCCGGGCGGCATGTTCGCGGAATTGCCGGGCCTCGTCGGTCAGACCACGACGTTCCATGATGGGTGCGAACTCGTCGATAACGACAATCAGGAACCAGCCGACCCAGACGCTTTCACCACGTCCGAGTGCCCCGACGAGATTCATTCCGTCGTTCCAGTCCCCGCAACCCATCAACGGCAACCCGTGGTCGCCCACCTTGAGGCTCTGAGCGATCGTGCGGCGGCAGTGCTCGAACAGCGTACCGGTTTCGGACGAGACCTGCGGGAATTCGTACCGTTCATGTTCGTCATGCGTAAGCGCCGGCGAATCCAGAAACGGCTGCACTTCGTCGAGCACCGATTCGTCACCGGTCACCTTGAGATAATGGCTCACAGCGAACGGTAGGAACAGCAGATCATCAGAGAACTTTGTGCGCGTGCCGCGTCCCAGAGGCGGATGCCACCAGTGCTGGACGTCTCCCGCTTCATATTGCCGGGAGGCCGCCCGCAGGAGATGTTCGCGGACGAGATCGGGACGCGAATAAACCAGCGCCATCGTATCTTGTAACTGATCGCGGAAACCGTACGCGCCGCCGGACTGATAAAATGCAGAGCGTCCCCACAATCGGCAGGACAACGTCTGATACAACAGCCACCGGTTGACGAGCAGATCCAGTGCGCGATCGGGTGTCTTCACCTGCACCGCACCCAGGATGTGGTCCCATTGATCGCGTGTCTGCTGCATCGCCGTGCGCACGGATTCGGCAGTCGAATAGCGTTGCAGCAATTGCTGCGTTTCCACCCCGTTCGCTCCGCAGCCCAGAAGGAAAATGATCTCGGTAGTTTGCCCCGGCGGGATCGAAACGCAGGCTTGGATGGCTGCGCACGGATCCAGGCCGGCACCGGTGGTTCCCGATAGCTTCGGTTCGGCGAGAGCCGCAGGGATGGCACTGGAACTCGATCGCCCCCAGAACTGGAGGCGGTCGCCGGTGAGAGATCGATCGTTCGACAAGGTCTCGACAAAGACGACCTGATCCGGGTATTCGGCGTGATAAGGATTGCGAGCTAGCAGGGCCCCCGTCGTCGGATCCTGTTCCGTGACAATGTGCATCTGGGTCTGTTCGCGATTGACGCCGAGCACCAGTTCCGCGGCAAACACCGCACTCATCTTCCGTTCCGTGGGGCCGGTATTCTTGAGCTTTACGCAGACAAACTTGACCGGATCATCGGCCGCGATCGAGATTGTGATGTCGTGTTCAAGCTGCTCGAACTGCGTCACAAATCGCGTGTAGCCGGCGCCGTGATGCACCCAGCGGGAAACGTCCGGGGCAACGCCGCGCAAGGGCGTCCAGACGGTCATCGATTCGTCATCTCGCAGAAACAGATGCTCGGACGGCGGGTCGGTCACCGGATCATTGGACCACGACGTGAGCTTGTTTTCCCGGCTGTTCGCGAACCAGGAGTAGCCGCTGCCCGATTCGGTGACGAGGCAGCCAAACCGCGGGTTGGCGATCACGTTGGACCAAGGTGCTGGCGAGGTCACGCCGTCGCGGAGATGCAGACGGTATTCACGGCCATCGTCCGCGAACCCGCCGATGCCGTTCCAGAATTCGAGATCGTCCGGCCGGTCAGCGGTGCCGCCTTCTTCTGCCGCGATGCTGGTCAGATCATGGGATAATCGCTTCCGCCGCAACAAAGGCGCGGCCATCATCTGTGACGGCCACTTCGGCTTTTTGACGTCGCTCTTAACTGGAGGCGGCGCGGCTTCTCCCGCCGTGGTCGTCAACGGCGGCAGGCCAGACCAACCACGCCGTGCGTCAATCACGACATGAGCGACCGCCTCAAGAAGCCAGTGGTCTTCACGGGCGATCTGTGACGCCCGCAATAAAAACACCGAGGTCCGCGCGGTCACAAGCCGGCGCGGCTCCTGGAGCACGCGCTGCAACTGTTCCTGCAGCGCGTCGAGATAGCTGCCGGGATGCGTGTTAAGGATCACCACATCGACCCGCAGGCCGTGTGCATCCCAGTAATCTCTTGCGGCGATCACGTCGCGGACGAAATCCACCTGATCAGGTTCCGAGACCGTGACCAGGAGAACCGGCCAGTCGCCGGAGATCCCAAAGCGCCACAATCCACTCTGACTTTGTCGGTTGTTGCGGATCGAAAACTCGGAACCGCGTGCCGCCGAGTTGGGGAAGATCAGATAGGTCGCGGATTGCTGGAAGCGTTGGGCCCGCGCGGCGGTCAGTTTCAGATGCTGCAACTGCACCTGACTGAAGGCCCACGCCAGTTCGAACGCGCGTTGCGTCCCACGGGGTTCATGGAATTGATCAGCGAGACGCAGTGCGGCCTCACGCGACTCGGCAACACCTGTGGTGAAGGTCACGCTGACCGTGCTGTTGGCCGGCACCGCGATGCGACAGCGCAGCGACAGAATGGGATCGAGAACGCACCCTGTCTCCCCGGTGAGCTGCGCGTGCGAGTCCATCGCCGCGGGAGACGAAACGTCGCGATTCCGTCCGAGAAACGCGGCACGATTGGTTTCGTACTGAACGTCCTCGACAAACTCCGCCGTCGATGACAATACGTGAATCGCCCAGAGCGGGGGTTTTTGCGGTTCACGCGGACGCCGCCGCGCAAGCAAGGCCTGTTCTTCAGGGATGTATTCCGTCTCAATGAACAGTTTCTGAAACGCCGGATGCGCCAGGTCTGCAGCAGGCGTGGTGAGACAGACTTCAACGTAGCTCGTCAGCTCAATTGTCCGACGGAACTTGCTGAGGTTCGTCAGCGTCATCTGACGAACTTCGGCGGGATCCTGCGAACTGATGGCGACTTCGAGATGCGACTCCCACTCGCCATCACGTCGGCGGTATTCTGCCTTGTCGACCGAGTAGGTGACTTCGTAGGAATCGGGAACGGCCGCCGTCGGTTCATAAGTGGCCGACCAGACGTTGCCGGACTGTACATCGCGCAGATACAGGAACTGCCCGCCGACATCACGAATGGCATCCGCCCGCCAGCGATTGACGGCAATCTCGCCCCAACGGCTCACGCCGCCGCCCGTGTTCGTCAACAGGACAGAATAATTGCCGTTCGAGAGCAGATGCGTGCGCGGAACTGCAGTTTCGTAACCATTGAGGTAACGGCTGACGAGTTGGGAATCGGGCCGTGGCGGGCTGATCTCCGCAATCTCGTCTTCGTGCGGCTGAATGACCGGCATCGCGGTGGACATCGACTCCTGCAGCAGCATTTCCGTCGCACGAACCAGCGGATGAGAATGGAACCGCCGGAGGTTCGCGCCGTCGAAGATCACATTCCCCATGGCCATCAGGCTCATGCCGAGATGATGTGCCATGAAACAGCGCACCGGGAGCACGCGTTTCCCCAGCGGCACGCGCTCGGGGGAGTAATCCATTGCCTCGTAGAATCCCCAGCGACCCAACGCCCCTTCCTCGGCGAGACGGTGCAGGTTCTCCGTCGCGGACACGGGATCAACGCTGAGCGCCAACATCGTCGCATAGGGAGCGATCACGAGATCTTCGCTCAATCCCCGTTTTAACCCGAGGCCGGGAACGCCGAATGACTGGTAATGATAGTCTGCGTTAACAGCCAGCGCCGCATACGCTGATTCAGAGACGCCCCACGGCACGCCGGTCTGTTTGCCGTACTCGCGTTGCCGGGCCACGGCTGTGCCGCAGGCCTGTTCGAGTAGCGAGCCGGCATACTGTCGCTGGAACAGGACGGGCATCAGGAATTCGAACATCGTTCCGCCCCACGACAGCAAGCCGGTACGCTGTGCCGTGTTCGTGAGCTGCCGCCCCAATTGGAACCAATGCTTCGGCGGCACATCGCCCTTCGCAATGGCGAGATGACTGCTGAGCCGGGCCTCCGAGCAAAGCATGTCGTAATAGGAACGGTCGAGCCGATTGTCTTCGAGATTGAACCCGATCGAGAAGAGCCGTCGTTGTGGATTGTAAAGGAACCGGAAATCCATCTGCTGGCCGAGACGATTCGCCGTTTCGCTGACGGTCTGCAGTTCGGCGAGCAGTGCCGCGGCCCCTTGCGCCGAAGCTGCGATGGCGGCCGACCATCGTTGCGGGATGGACGACGCCGAGGTCTGACCGATAGCCGTCTGAATCGCAGCTGGCAGACCCGCGAGGTCCTGCAGGCTTCGCACGCGAGACAGCGCTTCCAGCACCGGACCATCCGGCTGCTCGCTGGATGAGAACAATTCAAGCCAGGGAACGAGACGGCTGAAATCGGTGTCGATGCCGTCAAGCAGTTGCATGAGCCGCGACACTCGCCGCGCCACTTCGTCACACGGATGACGGTGTGACGTGACTAGTTTGTCGACGAGTTCTGAGAGATTGCCGCGTCCCGCGCGGATCGTCTGCCAGAAGCCGGCCGTCGCCGCCCACGATTCCGGTGGCGTTCGCAGATGCTGTTTCAGTCCCGTTAGTGCTGCCGTGAGGTTATCAAGGGGCGGACTGACCATCGTTGCGCCTCGCGGCTGCAGGTCCTGACACGCACGCAGCGCGACCTCCACACTATCGGACACCCCCGCCCACAATCCCGCGCTGACGATCGGCTGGCGGTAGAGTTCGTCGATCCCCTGCTGCAGAACCAGGAAGCTCGCAAAGAGATTCCCACTGTCCACCGTGGAAACATACCGCGGCATCAGCGGCGCGAGTTCGGCTGTCTCATACCAGTTGTAGGGATGTCCGTGCAGCTTGGGCAGCCGTTGCCACGTCGCCAGGTTGCGTTGCCAAAGTCCGCAGAGATCATGCAGCCCGATGAAGCCGAAGTCGCGCGCGACGAGCCCGGAAACGAGAAACAGTCCTTCGTTCGTCGGCGAGATCCGCTCAGCGAGCTTTTCCTCCGGATACTCCTGAAAGTTGTCGGGGGGCAGCCAGTTAGTGCGTTCGGAGACACACTCTTCAAAGAACGACCAGGTGTTCCGCGCCACGATCCGCAGCCATTGACGATCCTCGCCCGTCAGTTCACGTTTCCGATCGACGAGCGGATGACTGATGACTTCCGCCAGCAGAGGAGAAATAAACCACAATCCCAGCCACGGTAATGCCGCAGGCAACGCGCCGGCCGGCATCAGGACTCCGATCAGCACGGTCGCCACGGGCACAAACCACATGTGACGCAGCGCCGACCATTTGCTCTTTGAAAGCCTGCGTTCAGTCGCTGCGGCAGTTTCCCATTCGAGCAGCTTTCGCCGTGACCACATCAGTCGGTACAACGTCCGCGCGATCGCATCGAGCATCAGCACCGCTTGATGCGGCAGCGTGGCGGCGACAACCAGCGATTGCAGAATGGACTGCCCCAGGAGCGTCCGTAGATTGATGACGAAGGCACGCCAGTTCGACACGCGAGGCAGTGACAGCAGGAGTGCGAAGATGCTGGTGACGGCCGGCAACGCCAGGGTCAAGGCCCCGATCACGCTCCACAACAGAGCGAGCTTCGGGAACACCATCCAGCCGACGATCAGCATCAGCCAGGTTGTGGGGGCGACGAGGCTCCGTCGCAAATTGTCGAAGATTTTCCAGCGGGACAATGATGAAAGTGGATTGCGTTTCGATCCCGCTTCACTCGGCACCGAAGGAAATAGCCACGGCGAGATTTGCCAGTCGCCACGCACCCAGCGATGCGTTCGGCGGGCCGCAGCGTCGTATCGGCTCGGATAGCCGTCGACAACTTCAATGTCCGAGACCAGCCCGACACGCGCGTGGCAGCCCTCGATCAGGTCATGACTGAGAATGTGATTCTCAGGGAATGCCGCGCGTGTGGTTTGATCGAATGACTGGACATCGTAAATGCCTTTGCCGGTGAAGCTCCCTTCACCGAAGATGTCCTGATAAACATCCGATGCCGCGGTGGCGTAGGGATCGAAGCCGGTGCTGTTGGCGAAGAGCTGCGTGAACAGCGAACGGTTGCCGTCGGCAAGGCGCACACTCACCCGGGGTTGGAGGATCGTGTAACCGTGAGCGACCGATCGACGCAATTGATCAAGCTGTGGGCGGTTCAACGGATGCGCGAGAGTCGCCACCAACCGGCGAGCCGTACCGAGCGGAAGCACCGTATCGGCATCCAACGTGATGACGAACGGAAACGCAGGTTGATCGGCCGTCCCGCGCAGGATTTCCAGATCGCCTTCCTGCACGAAATAGGATGTGCTGGCATCGCCATGCAGCAAGCGGTTGAACTCTTCGAGCTTGCCGCGCTTTCGCTCCCAGCCCATCCAGACGCCTTCGGCGGCATTCCACATTCGGCGTCGATGAAGCAGCAGAAAGGGTTGCCTGCCGTCTTCGGCGTAACGTTGATTCAGCGCTCGTAATCCGGCGCGGGCATGCTCGACCAACGCCTCATCGGTGGCAAGATGTTCCGACGGGGCGTCGGTGAAGTCGGTCAACAGCGCGAAATGCAACCGCGGATCGGGGTTCGCGACGAAGTGCATTTCCAGACGTTGCAGCAGTGCATCGGCTTCACGCCGGCCGGTCAGCAAAGCAGGCACAACAACTATCGTGCGGTACTGTTCCGGAATTCCCTTCTGGAAATCAAACTTGGGCAGCACGCGCGGCGGGGCGAGGTGCGTGATCAGCCAGTTCACGAGCAGAATGGCGAACTCGGTCAGCGGCACGCTCACGAGCAGGATGCCGCAGACGATGGCCGATTCAGAGAATCGCGCCAGCGCCATGACACCGCCGACCATCGTCAGCAGCGCCGCCCAGCAAACAATCAGGGTCCCGAAATATCCGGTATGCGGGTGCCGCGTCAGGAACCGTGTGAACCATCGCTTTGACGGCGCCCGATACAGCAGTTCGCGTTCGAGCGCGGGTCGTCCGTCATCGACCAGCCAGTACCCGATGTGACGCCGATAATCCGGCTGATCGGGCTGACCCGCGGCGGTTCGCGCAAGGGCCACGGCCCGCCGGGCGACTTCCAGATCGCTGCGGTTCGAGTGCTTGGCGAGATCTTCTACCGCGTGGCGGTAGCGGTCGCGCGACTCCAGCTCCATGAGCCGGTAAATGTCCGCCGGGTCTTCCTTGAGGATCGATTCCGCGAGGTTGGTCCGCTCGAAGAACGCCATCCAGTCCCACGCGGTGATCAACCGCATGCTGGTGATCACGTTGCCGATCGTCACCTGATTCGACGCTCGGCTGTGATTCGCTATCTGCAAGTGATCCTGGACGTGCGGGAATGTCTGTTCGAACAGCTGGGAGAGCGCCGCGCCGCGATCGACGTCGTCAGGAAAGAGCTCCTCAGCGCAGGAGAAGCATTGGGCGATAAAGTGGGGATCGCCGGATTGACGCATGATCTCAGCAGGCAGTCGATCGCCGGCTTTCCAGTTCTTCAATGCGGTACAGATAGCGATGCGCCGCTGTCGGCCATTCTGTAAATGTGCCGTCAGCCGCCGGAGATTTTCTACCAGGGCCAGCCGCAGCATAATCGGGACGGCCCAGACTTCTCCGATGGTGAGCGGCTGCGACAACTGGAACTGGCTGATGAACGCTTCGATCGTTTCGAGATCGAGCACGCTGTCCAGATGCACGACGAGGTCGTTAGCCAGGCGGTAGATCCGCGGCACGCCGTCCGCCAGCTTGGGGAGTTCCTGCAGGTAGCTCGCGGGCAGATCGTCTTCAATTTCCCGAAGCTGCTCTTCAACAACATAGAAGTTGTCCAGCAGCCACTCTGCATCGGGAGTTAACGGCTCGCCCTTGCGGATACCCGCGCAGATGTCCCGGAAGGCGGTCTGCAGAAAGGATGAATTCTGCAGAAAACGCTGAATGAAACGCGGCGTCGCCGGTATTCCGGGAGTGACCGTGAGCTGCTCGGCTAAGGCCGCAGCGTGCGCACGTAGATGTTCAATGCCCAGTAATTCGCCGCGGAGCGGCAATTCGTCCCGATATTCTTCGGGGACGCACGCAGGAGACATGCTCACAATTCGCTTCCGACCAACGAGGACAGATTCCAATCCGCCACATGGCTGACAAGCGCTTCAGAGGGGGGGCAGATGAACTCACTGCTGCTACGCAATTCCGGCTTACGCGCGATGCCTGCCAGAGGCGATTTATTGATCACGCACGTTTGCCAGCGCCTTCTGCGTGGCAACGGCTAGGGCCTGTCCTAATTTTGATTCCACCATCTGCTTCGGCGTCATCTGGCTGCGGCGATCGCTCACAAAAGATTCGACATGATCCTGCGGGAGCGCGCGGCTCATGGAGTGACCAGATCCAGCACGTTGACGGAGTTCGAGGAGGGTGGGCATGGTCGCAACTTTATACAAAGGGAACGGTGACACTCATTGTCTGAGGGTGCCGATTGCACGCTTCATGCCATGGGCCATTAAATTTGGATGAGCGCGCGAAATCATCGAGAAACTCAACGCATTTGAGAGCGGTTCGCAAAACGATCACCCTCGCGTTTCGTGTCGCGACCGCGCACGGTGGTTTGTGACCATCCACATTCATGGTGTACAGACGCGACACACTTGGTCTTTGGAATTGGGAAACAGATCGGGGAGTTGCGCTTAGGACGCTTACCAAACATTGCTTGCGCACGAGAGCCCGCCCACGAACATCGGAGGCTTTCTTGAGTTCTTGAATGAGTGGAATCGCCGCTCGAATCGGGCGACTGGATAAATTGGCATCACACGTGCGTAGCGGCGGTTCTGCCGACTTGAGATCCAGCAAAAAAGGAGACTGTGATGCGGCTTGATCGTGAACTCTTCTGGGCCGTGGCGTTCAGCCTGATGCTGGCCCCGGGAATAAGCTTCGCCCAAAATGGAACAACGACCACTAAACCGAATAATCCCAGCGGACAGAACGAGCTCGGCGGTGTTGGTCCGATCCGACCGTACGGGAATGACGGACTGCCGAGTACCAGCGCCACGTTCAGTGCAAACACGACGGGTCCGGCCGGCGCAAGAGCACGCGCCGCGACCGCAAACCGTCCCAGCGCTGTAGTTCAGAACTCACGAAGTAATATCGCAACTTCATCCGGCCTGCGAGCTCCTGGCCCTTCGCCAAGCGCTCGTCGAGCGCTCGCCGTTGCCGCAGGCAGAGTGCGATCGAAATAAATCGCCGCCTCATGAGAGCGTCAGTTTACTCGGCGGTCTCAACATCACCGCGGCGTTGAAGCCAGCGGGCAATTAACCAGCAGAGCATCGCCCAAACCAGCCCGGCCATCCAGCCGGCGAGGACGTCGGTGGGATAATGCACGCCAAGATAGACCCGGCTGAGGCCGACGACAAACGTCAGCAGCAGAGACAGCGTGAGAATGTACGCTTTCAACCGGCGGCGAGCAACGACGGCCGCGACAAGCACACCGAGCGTGATATACACCACGGCTGACAACATCGAATGGGCGCTGGGAAAGCTGCTCGAACTGACGTGGGACAGGTGCGGGACAATTTCCGGCCGGGGGCGATCAAAAAGGGATTTCAATCCGAACGCCAGGCCCGTGCCGGTGCCTGATGTCGCTAAGAGCAACGTCGCCATGTGGCTCTTGCCGTCGAGCCACAAATACCCCGCGACGGCAAGCGTGAATGCCACCAGCCAGCCTACGCCACCTAATGCGGTGGCGTCGCGGCCCATCTCCTGCAACCATTGCGGACCGATCGGCACGGACGGGTCGTCGGCACGCCGCAGTGATCGAACTGCCCAGTTATCGAACTGGTGCGTATCGCCGTCACGGACTTGATCGGCGATTTCGATAAAGCTCCACGTTCCGGCGATCACCAGGAACGACACGAGCAATACGAGCGGTTCTCGTTCACCCCACCAGATTCCGATCCGCTGGAACCGATGCCGGATCCATTCCCCACTGATCACAACTTATTCTCCACCGCCCGGCCTCGGGAACGTACAGACGCAACGTTGCCGGTGTGGAGTTTATCCGCAGTTGGTGAGAGTTGGCGAGCGCAGCGACAGCAACCGGATCAGTTCCGTGATGTCGACCGGTTTCACCAGATGGTGGTCGAATCCGGCATCCTGGCTCAGCTTTCGGTCATCATCGAGACCATACCCGGTCACCGCGACCACCAGTTGATTTGTCAGCCCCTGAATGCGAATCTCGCGACAGGCTTCGTATCCATTCAATTGCGGCAGACCAATATCCAGCAGGATGATTTCCGGCCGCTCACGAAGGGCGACCTCAACCCCCTCGCGTCCGTCGTAGGCAAGCAGAACTTCAAAGCCCATCGACTTGAGGAGCATGCCCAGGCTGCGAGCTGAATCGCGATTATCGTCCACGATTAACAGCTTGCGATTGCTCCCTGTCACGTTGGACAGCTTCGTCGGCTCAGGCTGAGAGACCGGTGTGGGGAGAGCAAGGCACGGCAAGTGGACCTGGAACACGCTTCCCTGACCGGGCCCGGCGCTTTGCACACCGATCTTGCCCTGATGCATTTCAACCAGACTGCGGACCAGTGAAAGACCAATCCCCAATCCGCCGTCCGACCGATCCAGATTGCGGTCCGCCTGATAAAACAGCTCGAACAGGCTTTCGATCGAGTCGGGGTTGATCCCCCGGCCATTGTCGGCGACGGCAATCACGGCCATATCAGGGTGGGAAGAAGACCGTTCGAGTGACACGCGGATCGTGCCGCCGTCGTCGGTGTACTTCGCGGCGTTATTGAGCAGGTTGGCGACAATCTGCGAGAGCCGAACGGCGTCCCCTTCGACGAAGATCGGCGTCTCCGACAAGGTCAGCCGCAATTCATGATTGCGGGAATTGATCAACGGCAATGATGATTCTACCGCGGCCTGAACCGCCAGCCCCAAATCGACACGCTCGATCTGCAATTGAATCTTGCCGCGCGAGACGCGCGACACATCGAGCAGATCGTCCACCAGTCGGGTCAGATGCGTCACCTGACGGTCGAGCACCTCGTGACACCATTGCAGGTCGGGATTCGTGGCACCAACATGCGCGATGATCGACACCGCGTTCCGAATCGGAGCCAACGGATTGCGAAGCTCGTGGCCGAGCATCGCTAGAAACTGATCTTTGCGACGGTCGGCGTCCTTCAGCTCCAGCTCCATCTTCTTTCGGTCGGTCACATTACGCACCGCACCGCGCATGCGGCGAGCGTCGTTTCCGTCGTGTTCGACGGCACCGATCAGTTCGACCCATTTCACGCCGGTCATTCCGTAGCCGACACGGAATTCGTCGCGATAGGGTCCCGACCGTGTAACTTCCTGCAGACGTTGCCGGACGCGTTCCCGATCATCTGGATGGACGCGAGAGATCCACGTTTCCAGACCGATTTCTGCCGGCCAGGTGTCGAGGTCGAAGAGTTGCCGGGCGGACTCGGACCACGTCCCCATGCCGCTTTTGAGATCCCATTCCCACGTGCCGGTCTGACCGGCCTGCTGCGAGCGGCGCAGCCGTTCCTCGCTCTGACTGAGCGCGGAGTTGGCCTTCAGGAGTTCCTGTGTGCGCTCTTCCACGCGGCGTTCGAGTTCGAGGTTCAGCTGCCGTAACTGTTCCTGCACTTGACGGCGTTCGCGGACTTCGACGGACAGGGCCTGCTGCGCCAGGAAACTGTCCCGATTTTTGCGATGCAGTTCGGCGAAGACGGCGACCTTGGAACGCAAAATAACGGAATTGACCGGCTTCATCAGGTAATCGACCGCGCCGGTCTCGTAGCCTTCGAGGACGTGCTGGTCTTCACTGAAGTGTGCGGTCAGGAAAATAATCGGAATCGAAGCGGTGCGCTTCCGCTGCTTGATCATGTGGGCGAGTTCGATGCCGTTCATATCGGGCATCTGGATATCGAGCACGATCAGCGCGAATTCCATCTGGACCAACGCCAGTAGCGCATCATTCGCGGAGTTCGCCCCGACCAGCCGGTACGCGGGATCGTCGAGGATCGTCTGCAGAACAACAAGGTTCTTCGCCTCATCGTCGACCAGCAGAATGTTGATCGGCTGCGTGTCCGCCGCGCTGGCGCTGGGTTCGCCCGGAAGCGCGGCGGGACTTTCGGCGTTCGCGGGATCGTTCATCGGTAGCATCAGACTCATCATGAGTGTTTCAAGCGATCAGCGGAAGAGCCAAACTCGCAGCAGGGACAGCAGTTCATCAGTGTTTACCGGTTTGGAGATGTAATCGGACGCTCCCGCGTCGAGGCATTTCTCACGGTCTCCCTTCATCGCCTTCGCGGTCAGCGCCAGGATTGGCAACGTGCGGAACTGCGGGTTCTTGCGGATCTCCCGCATCGTCTGATAACCATCCATCTCCGGCATCATGATGTCCATCAGCACCATGCTGAGATCCGGCGTCTGCTCGATAATCTCAATGGCCTGTCGGCCGTTCGTCGCGCTGATGACATCAATATCGTGGCGTTCCAGCACGGTCGTCAATGCAAAGATGTTTCGCGCATCGTCGTCCACGACCAAAACACGCCGTCCGCGAAGCACTTCGCTTGAGCCGTGCAGCCGTTCCAGCATCCGCTGCTTCTCGGGCGGCAATTCGGCGACCACCCGATGGAGAAACAATGCGGTCTCGTCGAGCAGCCGCTCGGGCGAATGGACGTCCTTCAGCACAATGCTCTTCGCCATGGTCTTCAGGCGGTCGTGTTCGTCAGCGGAGAGTTCCCGCCCGGTGAAAACTACAACCGGCACATCGGCCCACGCCGCATCGGATTGAGCCGTCTCCAGCAACTCGAAGCCGGACATGTCCGGCAGGCGGAGATCGAGCACGACGCAGTCGAATTCCTGCTCGTGCATCGCTTCGAGAGCGTCTTTTCCGGTGCCAACGGACACGACATCGATATCGGAGTGGCCGAGCAGTTCCACGATGGAGAGACGTTCGATGTCGTTGTCTTCCACGATCAGCAGCCGTTTCGTGCGCGACTTTGTGAAGTCGCGGAGGCGTCCGAGTGCTGAGTTGAGTGTGTCCGTCGTCGGTGACTTGATGACGTACGAGAATGCCCCGTGCGACAACCCGTGCTGACGTTCTTCATCAAGCGTGACGATTTGAACCGGGATATGCCGCGTCTCCGCATCGAGCTTCAAGTTGTTGAGCAAGGTCCAGCCGAGCATATCCGGCAGGAAAATATCGAGTGAAATCGCGGACGGCCGCAGTTGCCGGGCGATCGCGAGTCCGGCGGCCCCCTTATTTGCGACGACGCCCTTGAAGCCTTTTTCTCGTGCCAGTCCCAGCAGAATCCGCGCGTAATGCGGATCATCTTCGATAATCAGCAGGACCGCATCGCCGTTCTCGATAGCGTTACGGTCATCTTCGACCTGCTCTTCACGGGCCGCTGGCGTCACCGACAGAGCGTGAGCGGCGGTCGGCCGGTTCGATGTCGATGCAGGAGGCGATACCGGTCCTGTATAAGTGAGCGGGAGGTAAAGAGTAAAGGTGCTGCCCTGCCCCAATACGCTGGCCAGACGGATTTCTCCGCCGAGCAGCGCCGCGAGTTCACGGCTGATCGCCAGCCCGAGTCCCGTCCCGCCGTACTTCCGGGCTGTCCCGGCATCGGCCTGCTGGAAGGCTTCAAAGATGAGCCGCTGCTTTTCCGGAGCCACGCCGATTCCGGTGTCTTCGACAGAAAAGGCGACGACGTGTTGCGCCTGGCTGAGGACCGGATGATCGCTGGAAAAGCCCTGCGTGACAACCTTCGCACGAAACTCGACATGACCTTGCGATGTGAATTTCACGGCGTTGGATAGCAGGTTCTTCAGGATCTGCTGCAGACGTTTGGAGTCACTGACGAGGTAACGGGGCAGGTCATCCGCAAAGCGAACATAAAACGGCAGGTTTTTATTTTCCGCCATGTGGCGGAACGTCCGCTCGATCGTATCCCGCAGTCCGCCAAACGAGATTTCTTCGGCTTCAACACTCACCGTTCCCGATTCGATCTTCGAGAGGTCGAGAATGTCGTTGATCAGGTTCAACAGGTCAGAACCGGACGAGTTGACGTTGCGTGCGAACTCGACCTGCTTTGTCGTCAGGTTACCCGCCGCGTTGTCAGCCAGTTGCTGACTGAGAATCAGAATCGAATTCAACGGCGTGCGCAACTCGTGCGACATATTGGCGAGAAACTCGGACTTATACTTCGAGGTGAGTGCCAGCTCTGCGGCCTTCTCTTCGAGGGCGCGACGGGCATGCTCCACTTCGTTGTTCTTGCGTTCCACTTCCGCGTTCTGCTCGGCAAGCAGGCGGGCCTTGGTCGCGAGTTCTTCGTTGGTCTGTTGCAGTTCGGTCTGCCGGGATTGCAATTCCGCCGTGAGCTGTTGCGATTGCGTGAGCAAACCTTCCGTACGCATCGTGGCTTCAATGGTGTTGAGCACGATGCCGATACTGGCGGTGAGCTGTTCCAGAAACGCGAGGTGCGCCGGAGGAAACTCGTTGAGGGACGCAAGCCCCAAGACGGCTTTCACCTGACCTTCAAAGACCACGGGGAACACGGCCACGCTACGGGGCAGCGCCCGGAACAGCGCCGAGCCAACCGGAACCGTATCGGGAGGGACGTCAGTGATCAGAATCCGCTTCTGGTCCCGGGCACATTGGCCGAGCCAGCCGTCACCCAGCCGGACGGTCTTGGGATAACCGACTTCGTCGTCGTTCCCGTAACAAGCGAGCATTCGCAGATGTGGCTCGCCGTCATAATCCATCTGGTAGATCAAACCCTGATGGGAATGAACCAGCGGCACGAGTTCCGACAGCAGCAGCCGCCCCACGGCGAACAGGTCGCGCTGCCCCTGCAACATGCTGGTGAACCGCGCGAGATTCGTCTTCAACCAGTCCTGTTCGCGATTACTTTCCGTGGTTTCGCGCAGGTTCTGGATCATCGTGTTGAGGTTGCCCTTGAGTTCGGCGACCTCGCCTTTGGCCTCAACCTGAATCGACCGCGTCAAGTCGCCCTGCGTCACGGCTGTGGCCACTTCGGCGATGGCCCGCACTTGTGTCGTGAGATTCCCGGCGAGCAGGTTCACATTATCCGTCAGATCCCGCCATGAACCGGCGGCGCCGGGGACGTTTGCCTGTCCACCGAGGCGGCCTTCCACGCCCACCTCACGAGCCACGCTGATGACCTGCTCCGAGAACGTCGCCAACGTGTCGGTCATGTTGTTAATGGTATTACCGAGGGCCGCAACTTCGCCCTTGGCTTGCACGGTCAGCTTTTGCCGCAGATTGCCGTCGGCGACGGCGGTCACCACTTTCACGATGCCGCGCACCTGGTCGGTCAGGTTCGAGGCCATGAAGTTCACGTTGTCGGTGAGATCTTTCCACGTCCCGGCAACCCCCGACACCTGGGCCTGCCCGCCGAGCTTCCCTTCGGTCCCCACTTCACGGGCCACGCGGGTCACTTCCGACGCGAACGCATTCAGTTGGTCCACCATCGTATTGATGGTGTTTTTGAGTTCGAGGATTTCGCCCTTCACGTCGACGGTGATCTTGCGTGACAAGTCGCCACGAGCCACGGCGGTGGTCACTTCGGCGATGTTGCGCACCTGGGCCGTGAGGTTCGAACCCATCGTATTCACGGAGTCGGTGAGGTCCTTCCACGTCCCGGCGACACCGGGCACCACGGCCTGCACGCCGAGACGGCCTTCGGTCCCCACTTCACGGGCCACGCGCGTCACTTCCGAGGCGAACGACCGCAACTGTTCCACCATCGTGTTCATGGTGTTTTTCAGTTCGAGGATTTCGCCCTTCACATCGACGGCGATCTTGCGCGAGAGGTCGCCGCGCGCAACCGCCGTCGTCACTTCGGCGATGTTGCGCACCTGGGCGGTCAGATTGCTCGCCATCGAGTTGACCGAGTCGGTAAGATCCTTCCAGGTGCCGGCGACGCCCG
>DASRYX010000577.1:0-6027 GCA_035686985.1 Planctomycetaceae bacterium
GGTCAGCGGCAATCGGACGGTGATTGTCGTGCCCATTCCGACTTCGGTATCGATTTCCACCGAACCGCCGAGCCGCTCGAAGTTCGTCTTCACGACATCCATGCCGACACCGCGGCCGCTGACTGCCGTGACTTGTTCCGCCGTCGAGAATCCGGGGGCGAAGATCAGATGGACGGCATCGCGGTCGGACATCGCCTGGGCCGCTTCCGGCGTGATCAGGCCTTTTTCCACCGCTTTACGCCGCAACTTCGCCGGATCGATCCCGGCACCGTCGTCGCTGATGGCAAGAAGAACTTTCCCTTCCTGATGCGAGGCGGCGAGCCGCACCGTTCCGACCGGGTTCTTGCCGTTCTTCTCGCGAGTCTGCGGTGTTTCCAGTCCGTGATCCATCGCATTCCGGACGAGATGCGTGAGGGGATCGCCGATCGATTCGATGATCGTCTTGTCGAGTTCGACGTCCTTGCCTTCGATCTCGAGTTGGCATTGCTTGCCGAGGGTCTTGCTCAGATCGCGGACCACGCGGGTGAACTTGCCGAAGACGTTGCCGATCGGCTGCATCCGGGTCTGCATGATCGTTTCTTGCAGCTCGGTGGTGACCTGATCGATGCGGTTCGCCACGGAGTCGAGCGCGCGGGCATCGCCGGAACCGAGTGTCTGCAGCAGCTGATTGCGGCTCAACACCAGTTCGCCGGCGAGATTCATCAGGCGATCGAGCACCGCCACCGCGACGCGAATGTTGGCCTCCGCGGTCGAGGTCCGCTTGTCTTCGGCCGGGGCGTCCTCGTGCAGGTCGGCCGCCGTCGGCATCGCACGGTCGGCAGCGACCGGGGCCGAGTACTGGACGGCGGGCTCTTGCGGCGGCGTGTAGATTTCCTCAGTCTCCACGACCGATTCAGCCGGAACTTCGGACACCTCTTCGACGATGGCGGGAGCTTCTTCCTGCAGGTGATGCGGTTCCGCGGCAAAGACGTTTTCCGGCGGAATCTGGAAGAACGTCGCCGTTGTCGACGAATCGAGCATCGAGGAGTGCAGCACCGTCAGCGGCAAGGCCGTCAGGTTACCGGTTGCGTCTTCACAACCCGTGTCGATGTGCGTCTCCACGATCGCGCCAGTATCGCGCAGCCGCTGAATTAAACCGACCGGGTTCTTGCCTTCGCGGTCACTGAGGAGGTCGAGCTTCACGACGTTCAGATTTTGCCCGGCCTCGCGGGCCCGATCGATCTCGGCGACGCTGCTCTCGAACTGCGGAGAGTACCCGTTCATCACGCTGCCGCAATCCATCGCGGCGTAAACCGGTTCGGCCTCGACTGGCGCGGCTTCCACGACGGCGGCTTCGCCGTTGGCAATCGCTGTCAACGCGGTGACGAATTTGGAAACGTCGGTGGAGTTCGACGTTTCGATGTTGTCGATCATCCGCTTGAGGAGGTCCGCCGACTTGAGCAGACAGTCGACCAGTGGCGGCGTCGGCACGAGCGACCGGCTGCGGACCAGGCTCAGCACGTTTTCCATGCTGTGCGAGAGCGCGCCGATGGCCTCCAGTGCGAGAAATCCGGCGGCACCCTTGATGGAGTGGATCGCCCGGAAGACCTTGTTGACGAGGTCGACATCAATGTCGGCCCCGCGTTCTTCGATGGCCAGGAGGTCCGTCTCGATCTCCGCGAGTCCTTCGTTCGCTTCGACAACAAAGTCCGCCAGCAGTCCGGCATCCTCTTCGAACATGATCGGCTCCCAGGGACCGCGTTCTCAGAGGGTGATGTCGGCGCACTCTACGCCAAGCATGCAAAGCCCGCAGTCTTTGGAAACCTACCCGCGCCGCGAATGTTGTCAAATGGCAACACGTGTTTCTTTTTCGAAACATCTTTCCTGCGGGCCGGAATCGCTACAGACGGTAGATCTCCTGTAATCGGACGGCAATTTGCAGGCCGTAATATCAATCTGTGAAATGACTTGAGGCGTTTTGTCCAGGAGACATCGCCTGTTTCAAAGTCGCGAGCGTCAGCCGTTAAAGTCGTTGTGATTCTTACAATCCGCTTGCGTTCGCTGTTCGCAGCGGTTATCAAGGGGGCCATGAGGGTTCGCCTTCGGCAACAGGACGTGAGCAAGATGCTCGACGACCGCCGCCGGGATCAGGCGAAGAGAACCCCTCTTCAGAAGGAGCTCACGGATGAGCCACTTTCGCGTCCTGTGGCCGGATGAAGTCGGCCACGATGAAGACGACAACGGCGATGTTGCGACCGCGGTGATTCCCTTCGCGTCGCTCCGCCGAGCCCACCGCACGGCGATGAACGCCATTGGTCGCGCTCAGGCCCTGTTCGCCAACCGCACGTGTCCCTTTTGTTCCTACCCGGTGGTGGAACCGCTGGAACTGGGTGACGCGGCCGTGAACAAAGCGGGCTTGCCGATCCCCGGGACGGCGACGCTCGTCGGGTTCCATTGCCACGGTTGCGACGCCGAATGGGGCGTCTAACGTAGGGTGGGCTCTGCCCACCAATCTGCACGACACACCCGGCCGCGTGGTGGGCACAGCCCACCCTACGGCTGACGGTGTGTTGCTGCCATCACTCCGTCGGTGCGGCGTCGGTGCGGACTTGGACCTGCAGGGCCCCGAGTGTGCGGGTGATGCGGGCCTCTTTCGAATTGATGAAGGGCACGTTGTCCAGCACGAACGCCCGCTGGACGTTCGTCGGCTGGATGACCAGTCGCCCGCTGCCCAGCAGCATGTATTCGAACACGTCATCCACTTCTTTGGTGATCCGCAGATTCGACGCCGGGAAGCGTTCGAGGCTGCTGAGAAAGCCGTGGTGATGCAGCAGTTCGTTGGAGCTGAGTTCCCAGTAATCAAACCGGATCAGCACGAAGACAAAGATGTAAATGATCCCCAGAATCCCGGCGAACATGAAGTAGAACGTGGAGTTCGCGTGCGGATTGATCTGCTTGATGAGCGCGTACAGGGCGGGGAAGAGCTCGGGGTTATACGTCGACAACAGCGTGATGCCCAATCCGGCCGCCATCAGCAGGAAGAACAGCGTCAATGACGTTGTCCGCGGGAAATCGAACGCCAGGACCACGATGTTCAACGCGAAAATCCACAGGAAGGTCCAGCCGGCCATGATCGCCGCGGAACTTTCTTCGCTGTAAACCTTGGTGATGATCGCAGCGATCAGCGCCATGAAGAAGGTGGGATACAGCAGAATGATCTTCGGATAGGAGATCAGATAGATCGGCCGTTCGGGGGTGGCGAGCTTCTCTGTCTTCGGCGTCGCGGGGGCATCCGGCACGATGAATTCTCCGTAATGTCATTCGAGGCAAGAGGGTACGGCGCGGCGACAGCAGGGCACTGTACCCGCAGGCGGCGAAACGTGCCAGCCTTTCGGTGCGCGCGATGTCCCACGAAAGCATGGGAACGAGAATCGAACTCGCGCGGATCACGACGCCGCTGCAAGTTCCGGTTTTGCCGTTTTGACGGCGTCGAGTGTGGCCTTGCACCGACGGGCCAGCGGGAAGTCGTTGTTGACCCCCATGCCCATTTCGCCATGTTCCTGGTCAACCTGATTGACCAGCGCCTCAAGCTGGAACGCGGGCCATTTGTCCTGCAACAGCAGCAGTTGCTCGAGCCCGTTGAACTGCTGCCGCAGTTGATCCGGCAGCAATGCGGACAAGGCGACAGCGGCGACAGCGGTGCGACCCAGTTGTTTATCCGCCAGGGCGTGCAGCCCGCGATGATGGAACAGCAGGCAGCAGACAAGGTCGTCCGGCAACTTCCAGCGGTGCGCCAGCAGCGCGGCGGCGGTGGCGTGATCCCAGCCGAACAGCGGCCGCTCATAATCGCAGAGCGATTCCGGCTGCTGGGCACGGTTCTCGATAAACTCCGTGTAACGTTCAAACAGATCGTTCGTGAGCACCGGCAGCAGATAGTCCTGGAGCAAGGCACCGGCGAAGGCGACATCCGCATCGGCTTTCAGCATCTTCGCAACCAAGCGGGCGAAGATCGCTTTCTGCAGGCAGGCGTTCCAGAAGCAGGCCTGGTTGATCAGCTTCGATTTGCGGGAGAGGACCGCGGCCTGCGTGCCGGTGGCAATCAGCAGCATCTTGCTCTGACGCACGCCCAGCATCGACAACGCTTGCTGAACCGTCTTCGCTTTCGTCCGCAGACCGATGTGTGACGAATTCACGTGCTTCAGCAGCTCGATCGTCAGGCCGGCATCGGTTTCGACGATCGAGGCGAGATCTTTCAGCGACGCGGATTCGTCCTTCGAGCGCTCGATGAACCGGGTCACCGCATGCGGAAACGCGGGGAGCGAAATCGAGGGCGGCAACGTGGCCAACGTAAACGGCGCCAGCGCGTCCTCGCGGATCGCCGACCAATCCATGTCCGACATGACCCATCCCTACGATGCCGACACCGTTGACGTGGTAACCGCTTGATTCGCCAGATGTTTTTCCAACCGGCGCGACAGCGAGAAGTGCATGTCCGCCTGTGGCGAGAGCGCTTCGAACTTGGTCTGCACGTCGGCCGCGATCTTCGGCAGATCAAATGCCGGCCAGATTGACTGCAGTTTCAGCAGCTCGGCGAGTCCGTCGCCCGATTGCCGGAGCGGATCGGGCACCAGTCCCGCCACCGCCACCGCCGCGGCGGCGCTGCGTCCGATTTCGAGGTCGCTGAGAACCGCCAGCCCGCCATGATGCAGCAATACACAGCAAATGAGATCATCAGGGAATTTCCAGTCAAGCATGACCTGTGCTGCGGCGAGAGCGTGATCCCAGCCGTGCATCTCTTTCTCGTAGTCGACCAGCGGTCGGCGGTCGTCTTCGGGCGATTGGGCATACGTGAGGTATACATCGAACATTTCATTGCACAGCAGCGGCAGCAGGAAGTCGTGCAGCATGCTGCCGGCGTAGGCGAGTTCCGCATTCGCGCGGAGCAGGCGGGCGACTTCCCGAGCAAACAGTGCGCGTTCGAGGTTCGTCGTCCAGAACGATTGAATATTGATGAGACGCGACTTGCAGGCCCGCATGGAGTGCTGGACCGCGGCCGACATCAGAAAGAACTTCGCCGGCTGGATTCCCAGCAACGACACGGCCTGCGGCGCGGTGGCGGCTTTCTGTTTCAAGCCGAACGTCGAGGAATTGACGTAGCGGAGCAGGTCGCACGTCAGGCCCGTGTCCGACTGAATAATCCGGCCGAGTTCGTTCACGCCGGCATTCGGATCTTCCGCCCGGCGGTTGAACTCAATGAGCGCCTGGGGCAGCGTGGGCAATTCAATTGCCGGGGGCAGGATCGACTCGGTGCGATCGCCGATCAAGGAAATGCGCAGCTTCGTCCAATCAACGGCCATTTCTTGAGGTTCCAGAGGGTGTGGCGTGGGGAGGCCTGCAGAATGAACCTAGTTCACATGACGTCACCACGTCGGGGCTACTACCGAGAACGTTGCGGGCATTCCACATCACGTTCTGTTAATAAAGGCCCCACAGGTTCTGCCTAGAAAACGGGTATTGCCAACGCTACGCTTTTTGCAGGAACTGTCAGAATCTTAATGGATAAATGCTGATGCGAGGTTTTTTGCGATTTGGCGCGGGGCTGATGGGTGTGATCGCCTGCGTGGCGGGATGTGAAGCTCCGCCCGCGGCGAACAAGGGCGAACCGGTGCCCGTCGCGAAATCCTTGAACGGCGGCGGCTCACAGTCGGGTGCTGTCGATCCGGATGCCCCCGAAGAGTTCAGCGAAACGCCGTCGGGGCTGAAGTACCGCATCCGCCGCAAGTCGGAAGGCCGCAAGCCGACCGCTGCCGATTCCGTGCGTGTCGATTATAAGGGCTGGCTCGATGATGGGACGGAGTTCGACAGTTCCTACAAACGCGGTGAGCCGATCTCGTTCCCCCTCGGCGGCGTCATTCGCGGCTGGACCGAAGGCATGCAGCTGGTCGGTGAAGGCGGGATGGTCGAACTGGAAATCCCGGCGAATCTGGGATACGGCGCCCGCGGAATCCCCGGCGTCATTCCCCCCAATTCCACTCTGCACTTCCTGGT
>DASRYX010000578.1:0-2767 GCA_035686985.1 Planctomycetaceae bacterium
ATGGTTCGACGATCCCGACGCCTCGCCGCTCGACCACCCGGTCTACGCCACCATCGAGGATCACTACCGCATGTGGGGACTTCAAACCATGCGATATGCGGTGCTGCGGCAGGTCGAATTGACCACCGCCGAAGCGCTGTCGCTCCGCGCCTCACTGCCAAAACTGTCGACCAAGCTGGATGTGAAGCATCCGGAGTTGCAGCTGGCCCCGGCGGCGGTGATTCCCAAGCCGGCGTCCGTCGCCGATGAGAATGAAATCGCGATGGTGGCCACCGTCACCCCCGTGGCGGAACCGTATTGCAAACAGGTTCTCAATGGCTATTACGCCTGGAACATCAACATCCGGGACATTGTCCCGTTGTTTTACTTTGGTGGCGGCGTGGGCCTGATCGCGCTCGGTGTGTGGCTCGGTTCGAAACAGCAGATTCTGCTCTGCGCGGCGCTGGTCACCCTCGGCATCGCGGGCTTCCTGTGGGGAACGTACACCTCGCAGTTGTGCCTGTGCATCTACGGGAATCGCTGGGCCGCGAAACGGTTACGGGCCGAGTTATCCAAGCGGCCGAAGCTGATCGTCGACTTGCACGATCCTGAATTGCAATACATCTCGATCATTCCCCGCGAAGCGTTTTCCAAGATCCGCTGGACGATGTCGTCCGATCTGCTGCTGATGAAGATCGACACGCAGCGCAACGAAATCCGGATGGAAGGGGACGTCGACACCTACATCATTCCCGCGGCCGCGATCAGCGATTGCCAGCCGGTCTGCATGTTCCATCCCATCGACGCGCAGCGGCAGAATCAGTTGTGGATGGTGCGGCTGCTGATTCAGCGCGACGCTGGAGAACAGGAATTACTGATCAGCGTGGGCCATATCGATTTCTCGCCGCAGACCAATCGCAAGCGGGAAAAAATCGCCCGTGAAACCTGCGCGAGAATCAACGAGCTTCTGCTCGTTCCGGCGTAACCGGGTGGCGGGGGCGCACCGCGCAGCGGAAGCCCCCGAGTCTCGCGCATGGGATACGGGGGCTTCCTGCGGTGCGCCCCCGCCACCCACGTTTTTCCATGCGGCGTCCACTGGTGGGCGACGGTCTGTCTGCCGTGATATAGTGGGACAACAGGATGGCCACAGCCGTCCTGTCGGTCCGCTGCGTTGAACAGGCGGGCTCGTCAGGGCCTTTTCGTCGGTTGAGGACTGTCTCGGGTGGGAACAGCCACGCTGCTCGTCGTGCAGGGATACGAGCCGGGTGCGCGGTTCGAGGTCGGCGATCAGCCCGTCCAGATCGGACGCGGACCGCAGAACGAAATCCGGCTGCTCGATACCGAGGTCTCCCGCTCGCACGCCTCGCTGCAGCGTGTGCGCGACGAGATCGTGATCACGGACCGCAACAGTTCCAACGGCACGTTCGTCAACGGGAAGTTGATCCGGTCTCAACCCCTTGTGAGCGGCGATCAGATTCAGATCGGCCGGACGGTCCTGCTCTATGCGGAAAGCGCGGCGGCGTCGGATTCGCGCGATCTCGCCCAGCACGTCCGACTGCTGCAACAACACGACCCCGCCGACCGTTCGAGCATCATCAGCCAGATCGCGCCGGAAACGATCCGCGAACCGCTGCCTGCCGGCGTCGCCGATGTGGCACAGCAGCTGGCGAATCTGCAGGTGCTCTATCGGCTGTCCGAAGAAGCCGTGCAACCGTCGCTCCCGCTCGAACAACTGTTGCAGCGGATTCTCGATCTCGCGCTGAAGGCCGTGGGTGCAGATCGCGGTTGCGTGCTGGTCGTCGATCCGCAGGACGGTGAGATTCGTCCGCAAGCCGTGAGCGGAGCCGTCTCAAACAACCCGTCCGGCCGCATGCCGATTTCACGCAGCATTGTTGACTACGTCCTCAAAATGGGACAGGGCGTTCAATGTTCGGATGCCCGTCATGATCGACGCTTTGATACGGCGGAAAGCATCGTTCAGGCCGGGATCCGTGAAGCGATGTGCGTTCCCCTGCCCGGCCGCAATGAACTGCTTGGCGTGATTTATGTCGATACCACGACCCCAAGCGATCAGGCACTTCTGGGCGGAAAACCATCCCGCTTTCAGGAAGATCAACTACGGCTGCTGCTCGCGATCGGCCGACAGGCGGCGCTGGCCATCGAGAACAACCGTTTCCAGCAGGCGTTCATCAAAGCGGAACGGCTCGCCGCCATGGGGCAGACGATCGCCACGCTCAGCCATCACATCAAGAACATTCTGCAGGGCGTCCGCGGCGGCAGCTATCTCATCGACATGGGGCTCAAGGACCACAACGAGGAACTGGTCCGCAAAGGCTGGGGGATTGTCGAAAAGAATCAGAACAAGATCTATCACATGGTGATGGACATGCTGACGTTCAGCAAAGAACGGCAACCGGCGCTCCAGCGGGCGAACGTCAACGAGACCGTGCACGATGTATTTGAACTGATGCAGTCCCGTGCGGCCGAGTGCAAAGTCGAACTCCGCTACGAGCCGGATCCGCAAGTGCCGGATTGCACGTTCGACCCGGATGGGATTCACCGCGCTGTGCTGAATATCGTGACCAATGCCATCGATGCCGTGGAAGGAGCCGACCACGCCGCGGTCCTGATTCAGACCGGACATTCGCCCGAGAATGAGACCGTGTGGGTCGCCGTGACGGACAACGGCCCAGGCATTCCGGAAGACCATCTCGCGCGGATTTTCAACCTGTTCGAATCCACCAAAGGCGCGCGAGGCACCGGCCTGGGATTGGCCGTGAGCCAGAAA
>DASRYX010000579.1:0-3426 GCA_035686985.1 Planctomycetaceae bacterium
TGGAGGACCGCGGGTGAAACGCCGTTGTTTGGAGTCGACGGCGTACCATTGTGCGTGGCGATGATCGGATCGGTATTGCGGATCACATCTTCGCCGGGATGCGCGGGAAGCTGGACTGGCTTTTTCGTGTGAGGCGCGATGTTCTGCGGTTGTGGTGATCGGTGCGGATCATCGATCGGTGCGGGCGGATTCACGGCGACGGGAACGTTCGGTTCCTGCGGCCAGAAGTTGATGCCGGCCACAACGGCGATGACGCAACCGGCGAGGGCCAGTAGCGCACCGCGCGACCAAGCCGACGGACGCCGTTGAGTTGCGGCCGGTGCAACTTCGGTGGTTGCCGTCACTGTTCCCAGACCGCCACCCGCATCCCAGGAGAGCGTGCCGTGGAGATCAATGTAGGTGAGATACACCCATCGCGCTTCCGGCGTCGCCGCGACCAGGGCTTCGATTTCCGCGAACTGAGCGGCGGACGCACGTTCCTCGCACACGGCATCAAGCAGTGTCAGCAAGCGTTCGTGGTCAGCCGGTCGTTTGTTCATGGTCTTCGTGATTCTTCGGGAGGGCGAAGCTCCCGCTGAGCCGCTGCGTGTCACCTCATTGCGGCTCAGCAGGAGCTTCGCCCTCCCCTTCGGTCTAACTTTCAATGGCTAACTGGCGTTGAATACATTCCCACAAGGTGCGGCGGATGCGGCCCAGCGACTGGTAGACCGAATTCGCCGGACGCTGCATTTCCTCCGCGAGGTTCTTGCCGGTTTCCCCCGGGGCATAACGCTGCTGGATCAAGGCACGATCGTTCGGACGCAGTTTCTCCATGCACTTCGCCAGCGCGATTCGGCGCAGCTCCAGCTCGTCGGCCCGGGAGACAGCCTCCGATGCGACCTGCTCGAGAAACTCGTCGCTGAACTGCAGCTTTTCGCGTTTGCGGCGCGTGCGATACTTCATGACTTCGAAGTTCGCAATCTGCGACACCCACGCGAAGAAATTCGTTCCCGGTTGAAATTGAGCCGCCTTGCGCCAGACGATGACGCTGGTTTCCTGCAGGATTTCTTCCGCATCGACCGGATACGGCACCTGCGACAGGATGTACAAGTACAGCCGGCGCTGATGGCGGGAAAACAACGTGACGAAATCGTCCGTGGGGATCTCCCCCGACGGCGTCTCACTCGGCACATCAATGCCGCTGGCGGTCACGTGGAAATCCTTCGCGGAAAGCGGAAAGCTTCAAGCTGAAAGCCAGAGAAGAATCGTCATGTACTCTTTCTGGCTTTCAGCTGTTTGCTCTGAGCTTTCCGCTCCCTACGACAGCAGTTCCTTGATCGCGGCGCCGCCGTTGGCGATCTTCATTGGACGGCCGCGCTTCGATTGATGCACGGTTTCCAGCGGGATGCCGAGCTGATGCGCGACGGTCGCCCAGATATCGCCGGGCAGGTACGCCTTGTCGCTGGCGATATCGTCGCCATCTTTGTTGGTCTCACCGATGGCCATACCACCCTTGAGGCCGCCGCCGCCGATCATCACCGACCAGCTCTTGGCCCAGTGATCGCGACCCACGTCCTGATTGATGCGCGGCGTGCGGCCGAACTCACCCATCCACACCAGGCAGACGTCATCGAGCATGTTGCGCTGCTTGAGATCGTTCACCAGACCCGCGATGCCCGCGTCGAGCGCCGGCAGCTTCTGGGTCTTCAGGTTGTTGAAGACGCCTTGGTGCAGGTCCCAGCCGCCGAAGTCGACTTCGACGAACGGCACGCCGGTTTCCACCAGCCGGCGGGCCATCAGCAGGCTGCGACCGAACTGGCCGCCGCCGCCCATCATGCCCCCCTGCGTCGGAGCGCCGGTGTACATGGCGAGCGTTTCGGCCTTTTCCTGATCGACCTTGAAGGCTTCCATCTGCTTCGAGGTCATCAGGTTGACGGCCTTCTTGTAGATGTCCTTATGAGCCTGCGGGAACTCGCCGCGGTTCGACTTGATGAAGTCGTCTTCGATGACGCCGAGCATCGACAGCCGTTGCTGCAGGCGTTCCGGCGAAACGTCGTCCATATCCGCGTTGCGGATCCGGCCCGAGGAATCGACGAGGAACGGCGCGTGCGCCATGCCCATGAAACCCGGGCTGCTCCCGCCGCCGCCAATCGACACGAACGCCGGGATTTCCAGATCCGAGCGCTTCGGTCCGAGTTCATAGCTCACCACCGAGCCGAACGCGGGATGAACGACCGTCGGGTTCGGCACATAGGCGGTGTGCATGTAGTAGCGGCCGCGGTTGTGATCCGCTTCGCGGGTGCTCATCGCGCGGACGACCGACAGGTGGTTCATCACCGCCGCGGTCTTCGGCATGTGTTCGCTGATCTGCAGGTCGCCCTTGGTGGCGATCGGCTTGAATTCGCCGCCGTTCTTGGATTCCGGCTTGAGGTCCCAGATGTCGATCGACGGCGGGCCGCCGCTCATCCACATCAGGATGCAGGCTTTGTTTTTCTTCTTGAGTTCCGCGGCGTTGGCTTTGAGGTGTGCGATGAAATTCAACGCCGGGATCGTCGCCGCACTGGCAGCGAGGTGCCGCATGAAGTGCCGGCGGGACATGCCATCGGGCGTGGGCAGTTCAAAAGTCATCGACAGGTTCCTTGGTGAAGTGAGCTGTTTCGTGAGACGGGAGTGAGGCGTAATCGATTTGTTAAAACACGAAATTCGAACTAGTGGACCAGAATGAATTCGTTCGAGTTGAGCAGCGCCCAGAAGACGTCCTGATAGGCCGCCTTCTTGTCGCGCGACGACGACACGAACCGTTGCAGGCCGTTCAACTCGGCCCGCGTGGGCATCCGGCTGAGAGCCGACATGAACAATTTCTGAATCTTCTGTGCATCCGAGCCCGGTGCGCTGAGCAGTTCGGTCAGGTGGCTGCCCGCTTCCAGACTGACCGCCCCAGACATCAGCGTCGGGGCATCACCCTGCGGCTTCGGATTGGTATTCATCATCATCAGCGCTTGCGGAATCGTACCGTCGAACGAGTTGCTCTCTTCGGCCATGTCGTTCCCGAACGCGGTGACGAACTGCCGCATCCACTGCTGGCGTTGACGTTCCGATTGTTCCCAGCCTGAGCGCCCGGACTTGTGGGCGCTGGTTGCGACGATCAGCGAGTCATACAGCTGCTCGGCGGACATCGGCTTCACATACAGGTGCGTGAAGAGAGCGGTTTCGCCGGCGGCGGGATTGTCCTTCTCGTTCTTCTTCGTGCCCTTGCTGGTAAGGTTGTACGCTTCGGAGTTGGTGATCCACCGCATCAGCTGCTTCATGTCGTAGCCGCTCTTCACGAACTCATCCGCGAGGCGGTTCATCAGCTCGGGATGGGTCGCCGGGTTGTGCGGGCCGAGGTCGTCGATCGGCCGGGTGAAACCGTACGAGAAGAAGTGGCCCCAGAGGCGGTTGACGAGC
>DASRYX010000580.1:0-14391 GCA_035686985.1 Planctomycetaceae bacterium
CCGCAGCAACACCAGCGATCTCTTCGCCGCTCTGACCGTTTCGCTCCTCAGCACCGACACCACGGAGCTGACGGTGCCCGCGACCGTCGTGATCCCCGCCGGTCAGGCGTCGGCAGTCTTCACGATCAACGTAGTCGACGACGTGGTCACCGATGGCACGCAGGCCGTGACGATTCGCGCCACCGCGGCGGGCTACATTTCGATCGATGACTCGCTCTCGGTCACCGATGATGACACCAACTCGCCGCCGGTGGTGGATTCATTCTCGCTGACCACCAACGAAGACACGCCGAAGTCCGGCCGGGGTACTGCCAGCGATCTCGAAGGTGATCCGCTGCTGTTCATGCTGGTTGCCAATGCCACGCATGGACAAGTCGAGTTCCATCCCGACGGCACGTTTACGTATGTGCCAAACTTCAATTTCTACGGGACCGATTCGTTCCAGTACAAAGCTTTCGATGGAAGAAACGATTCGAACATCGCGACGGTGACGATCTCCGTCCAGCCAGTGAATGACCCGCCGGTGGCGGTCGATGATGAGTACTCCCTCAATGAAGATCAGGCGCTCACGACTTCGCTGCCGGTGCAGGCCGTCACGAACATCCAGATGACGAGCGACGCGGGCGACTGGATCGGACAGGGCCGGTCGTACAATCTTTCCTCAGGAATCACCGCGTCGGCGTTCAACAACGGCAGCAATGTCCGCGTCCGCTACCAGAACCCGAATAACAGTTCCGATTACTGGGACTTCAATTTCGATTCGCCCAACAACAATGTTCCCCTGACGGTCGGCACCTACACGGGTGCGGTCCGCTATCCGTTTAATCCGGAGGGTACGCCGGGGCTGAGCGTGACGGGGCAGGGGCGCGGCAGCAATACGCTCACGGGCTTCTTTACCATTCACGACATTTCAATGTCGGCCAACGGGCAGTTGCGCAGCTTCGCGGCATCTTTCGAGCAGCATTCGGAAGGATCGACGCCGGCACTGCGCGGCACGGTCCAGTTCAACTACGCGCCCGGTGGCCCCGCGGGCGTACTGACCAACGACACCGATGTTGAAGGCCATGCCCTCATTGCTGCGCTCAACACGCAACCGCAGCACGGTTCGGTCACGCTGAACCCGAACGGCACCTTCACCTATACGCCCGCCGCCAATTACAACGGTTCCGACTTCTTCACGTACGTCATCACCGACGGCCTCGAAACGTCGTACCCGGCCACGGTTTCGCTGACCGTTAATTCCGTGCAAGATGCCCCCACGATTGCGAACCAGTCGTTTACGGTGCCAGAAAATCAGTGGCCAACCGCCAGCCTGGGTGTTGTGACGGCGAGTGACGGCGACCCGGGACAGACCGTGAGTTACGCGATCACCGATTCAACGCACCCGGGCGCGTTCGCGATCGATCCGCAAACCGGCGAACTCTTGCTGGTCGATAACTCGACGCTCGACTTCGAACAGGCCGACCGCGTGATCCTGACCGTCACCGCGACTGACAACAGTTCGTCGGCGCTCTCGTCGTCCGCCTTAGTCACAATCCACCTGACAGACGCCAACGAAGCGCCGCGAATCACCACGACCAGCCTGAGCGTGAACGAGAACGCCGCCGTCGGAGCGTCGATCGGCTTCGTCGAGGCGTTCGACCCGGATGCCGGCCAGACGTTGACTTACCAACTCCTCTCGAACACCGGCGGTGCGCTGCTCATCAACTCCGCGACCGGAGAGTTGACAGTCGGTGGCAGCGCCCCCTTCAACTTTGAGATCACGCCAACAATTGAGGTCTTCATCGGCGTCTCAGACGGCAGCTTCTCCACCAGCAGTCTGGTGACGATCCATATCAATGACGTCAACGAGGCGCCAACGCTCTTCGCACCGGTCTTCAACGTCGATGAAAACGCGTACGATCTCACCGTCGTCGGTGTCATGTATGCGTCTGATCCCGATCCCGGACAGACGCTGACGTTCTCGATCACCAGCAGCACTCATCCCGGTGCGTTTGCGATTGATCCGAGCTATGGCGCGATCTACGTCCAGTCAGGAGCACTGGTGAACTATGAAACCGGACCCGTCGCGACGCTGATGGTCACCGCAACCGATAGCGGGAGTCCGTCGCAGTCGACTTCGTTCCCGGTCACCGTCCGTCTGAACGACCGGAATGAAGCCCCTGTCATTCAGAGCCAGTCGTTCTCCGTGGCAGAAAACACAGCGGCCGGCTCCGTCGTCGGGACAGCGGTCGCGTCGGACGAAGACCTCGGCCAGACGCTGAATTACGTCCTGTTCGGTTCGTCGCTCCCAGATGCATTTGCCGTTGATTCCGCAACCGGGCAGATCACGGTCGCAAGCGCTTCACTACTCGATTATGAAGCCGTACAGAGCGTCACGCTCTACATTGCCGCGGTTGACGATGGGGTTCCGCAGCAGGCGGGCTGGGCCGAGTTCACGATCAACATCGCCAACGCGAACGATGCTCCGGTGATCGCGGATCAGACGGTTGCGATCCGGGAGTACCTCAATCAGGGATCGACTGTCGCCGACATGATCGCCTTTGACCAGGACCCGGGGCAGTCGCTGACGTTCTCGATTGTCTCCTCGAGCTTGCCCGACGCATTCATGATCATGCCGGCGACCGGCCGCATTCTGGTCACGAATGCGTTCGCGCTGGATTACGAAACGGTCGGCAGCGCGACCGTAATTGTGCGGGCCACCGACAACGGCAATCCGGCCCGCTCGAGCGATGCCATCATCACGGTGAACATCACGGACGTGAATGAATCGCCGATGATGTCGGACCAGACCTTCACGATCCCCGAAAATGCCGCGACTGGCACCGTGGTCGGCACGATCATCGCCACCGATGTGGATCGAAACCAGACATTGGCCTTCACACTGCTTAATTCAGCCGTCCCCGGCGCCTTCGCGCTGGACACGGCGACCGGACAAGTCACCGTCGCCAATGGTGCACTGCTCGACTTCGAAACCCGCAGCAGCATCGAACTCGGCGTGCTGGCAACCGACAGCGGATCACCAGCCCTGGCGACGGTTGCGCCAATCACCATCAACATTACCAACGTGAATGAAGCCCCGGTTGCACCCGGTCGATCGTTCACAATCATCGAGAACGCCTCAGCGGGCACGAGTGTGGGGACGATCACGGCGACAGATCCCGATGCGGGGCAATCGGTGACGTACGCCATTACCGGCGGGAACACCGGCAACGCGTTTGCGATCAACGCCGCCACTGGCGCGATCACCGTCAATAATCCGACGGCCCTCAACTTCGAAGCGACACCGGCCTTCAATCTGACGGTGACCGCCACGGACAACGGCAGTCCGGTTCGCTCATCAACGGCGGCAGTCACGATTCAACTGACCGACGTGAATGAGGTCCCGGTGGTCAATCCCGTAACCCTGAGTGTCAACGAGAACAGCGCGAACGGCACGGTTGTCGGTGCGGCTTTGGCCAGCGATCCCGACGCCGGGCAGACGTTGACGTACGCGATCACCGGCGGCAATACCAGCAATGCGTTCGCCATCAATCCCACTACCGGCGTGATCACGGTCAACAATGCGGCGGCGCTGAACTTCGAGTCGCTTTCGACATTCAACCTGACGGTCACCGCCACCGACAACGGCAACCCTGTCCGTTCGTCCGCGGCGACTGTCACGGTGAACGTGCTCAATGTCAATGAATCGCCGACGGTGACCACCGCCGCCTTCACGATCAGCGAGAACAGCCCCAGCGGACAGGTGATCGGCACGGTCGCAGCGAGCGATCCCGACGTGGGCCAGACGCGGACCTTTGCCATCACCGGCGGCAATACCAACAGCGCATTTGCGATCAACCCCGCCACCGGTGTGATCACCGTCAGTAACTCGGCGGCGCTCAACTTCGAAACGACGCCATTGTTCAACCTTTCGGTGACGGCGACGGATAACGGCACTCCCGCACTTTCATCCTCGGCGACGGTGAGCGTGCAACTGACCAACGTCAACGAAGCCCCGATGGTCTCGTCCGCGACGCTTGCCGTTAACGAGAACAGCACCAGCGGAACCGTCGTGGGGACGGTGACTGCCACCGATCCGGATGCTGGTCAAACGCGGGCCTTTGCCATCACCGGTGGCAATACGAACAACGCGTTTACGATCAACTCATCAACGGGTGTGTTAACTGTTAACAACGCCGCCGCACTGAACTTCGAAACCGCTCCGTCGTTCAGTCTGACCATTACGGTGACCGACAACGGCAGCCCGGTGCGGTCCGGTTCGGCTGGCGTGACCGTGAACGTGCTGAACCTCAATGAAGCGCCAACGGTCAATCCGGCCTCGTTTACGACGAACGAGAACCGGGCGAATGGCACGGCCATTGGGACGGTCACCGCGAGTGATCCGGACGCCGGTCAGACGCGAACCTTCACCATCACTGGCGGCAACACGAATGGAGCGTTCTCCATCGACCCTGCCACCGGCGTTCTCACCGTCAGCAATTCCGCGGCGCTCAACTTCGAGACGACGCCGCAATTCACCCTGACCGTCACGGCGACGGATAACGGCTCGCCGGCAAGGTCCGGCTCGGCGACGATCACGGTGAGTCTGCTGAACGTCAACGAAGCGCCTGTGCTGCCGACGCAATCATTCGCGGTCAAGACAAAGTCGAAGGCCGGCACGGTGGTGGGAACGGTGACCTCCAGCGATCCGGATGCGGGGCAGTCGCGAACGTATGCAATCGTCTCGGGTAACGGACCGTCCAATAAACCGGTATTCGAGATCAACGCAACGACCGGGAGGATCACCGTTAAGACGGCTTCGAGCGTTACCTCTTCCGGACAGTTCACGCTTGGAATCCGCGTGACGGACAACGGCTCGCCGTCGCTCTCGACAACCGGGACGGTCACGATTTATGTGAACTCGTCAGGAACGGTGCCGACTGCAGGTCGTCCCGGTCCGAAACGAAAGAGTGAGGCGCCAAACGTCGCTTTCGCTCAAAGCATCGTTGTTTCGAAACCGCTCTTCGATGAACCGGCCAGAACGACGACGCCTGTCGTGGTTTCACAGAAGTTGGGTGAGAGGGACTCAAAACCCGCGATGAAATCTCTTGCTGAGTTGCTTAAGCGTCGGACCTAGAACGGCACTGAGCCGCTCATCAGCCCTTGGCGTGCAGGCCGTGAACCTGGCCGGCGGATTCGGTCGTTTCGCTGGCGTGGAACAGAGCGCCTTCCGGATTCTGTGGCGGCTCGTCCGCCTGGAGATCGTCGACCTGTTGGGCCGCGAAACGTTCGGCACTCGCGGGCAGGAGTGTAGCCATCCACGTATTCAACGTCGCCTTCGCTCCCACTTTCTTATTGCGAGTCGGTTTGACCGCAGCCCGCAGGATCGCTTTGGCAACGTCATGCGGGTCGAGCATGGGCTCGGGGAGTTTCGGTTCCTGAGCCATGTAATTCTTACTGTGCTGCGGGAATGGAGTATCAACCGCCGTCGGCTGAATCAGCGTGATAGCCACGGGTGCCTGTTGCACCTGTTCGATTTCAATCCGCAACGAGTCGGTAAACCCTTTCACCGCGTGTTTTGAAGCGACATACATCCCCAGCAGCGGAACGGCCGCTTCGGAAACTTCGCTGCCGATGTTGATGAGCGCCCCGCCATGCGCTTTCAGATAGGGAAGTGCGACAAGCGAACCGTTAACGACGCCCCAGAAGTTCGTATCGAACAAACGACGAGCGTCTCCCTCATGCACCTCTTCCAGCATACCGTACATCCCGGTGCCGGCATTATTGATCCACGTGTCGATCGTCCCGAAATGCCGGATCGTCACCTGCGCAAGGTTTTCAACGTCTTCTCGACGGCCCACGTCGCAGGTGACGGCGACCGCATCGCCGCCTTGATTACGAATGCGGGCAGCAATCTGCTCGATAACGAGATCGCTTCGTGCGGCAAGCGCCACCTTCGCGCCGGCCGCCGCAGCCTGTTCGGCCGTCGCCAGCCCGATGCCGCTGGAAGCACCGGTGATGACGATGACCTGTTTCTTCATTGGTTTGAGTTTAATGCTCATGGGAATCTCCGTTCGGTTAGGCTGCCTCGATATCAATGCGTGGCAGCCTGTGCGCTTACGTGTTCGCGGAAGCGCTCGAGATCATCCGCCAGGATTTGTTCCAGCCCCGCACCAAACCATGACGCCAGCACTGCTCCAATCTGACCAGCAGGCGGGTTGTATTTCATCGTGACGGTGACCTCCGTCGACTGACTGTCTCCCAGCGGGCGGAAGCGTACGCTGCCGGCTGTTTCAATGTCTCCGCCGGGCAGCGATTGCCAGGCGATCAGCCGATTCTCACGCTGATTGAGAATCTCCGCGTCCCAGGTGATCTGCATCTCAAAGGGGCCGCGAGCGACCCAGCGCGTGGACCCATCATCAAGAACCTTGACCGACTTGAGATGATGAAACACCTGCGGCAGTTGCTCGAGTTGCCGCCAGAACGCGTACAGTTCGTCGGCCGGGCGGGGAATGGTCATCGTCTGTTCGATCTTGACCCCTTGTTGCGCTGGAACGCCGCGGCCTGCACGACCTGCATGTGTCGTGGACAACCCCAAGGCCTGGTACAGCTGGCAGTGACCCGTCAAGCCGCGATAAAGCAAGCTCGCGCCAATCCCTGCCGTCAACAGGCCATTCAGTCGTCCCTGTCGAACGCCCATGACTGCCAGCGCCGCTCCGGTCATTAGCGACAGCGCGCGCTCCACATCACCGACATTCGGGACGGCCGCTTCCAGAGGATTGAACCGTTCAACAGAACACACGCCTTCCGAACTGCATTTCTGAGTCATGATGAATTCCTGTATCAAGAGTGTGAAGAGCGAGAACACACGGCTTAGCCGGGAAATGCCCCGGTCTGGTTCTGGTGAACCACGCCGGAGGTTTTCTGGTGTACCTTGGAATGAACGGGTTCGGAAATCGATTCGAGGGCTTCACCCGCGAGCACGATATCCGGCTGCTGGGTCGCGAGGTCGCCAAGTGAGAGAATGCCGCTGATGCGGTGATCGCCGTTCAGCACAAGCAGACGACGGATGAGGTGCCGCTGCATCAGTTCGGCGGCCTGATCGACCGTCTGGTCTTCCTGACACGTGATGACATCGGGTGACATCACCGCTTCGACCGAAATCCACCGCGGGTCCTCGCCGTCGGCAACGGCGCGAACGGCAATATCACGGTCGGTCAGCACGCCCACGAGCCGATCCCCATCACAGACGGGAAGGGGACCGATATCGAGGTCGCGCATCCGCTGCGCGGCGTCCTGCAGCGTCGTCTGCGGACTCACACACTCGACGTTGCGAGTCATCACATCACGAACAAGCATCACACTCTCCTTGTTTGAACCGCAAGTGGACGTTCGCAAGTTCTATTCCGAATAGCACGCCCCTCGCAGGTATAAGAGCTAAACGTTGGGTGTGCGGGCTTTCGCCTGACAAGGCACGGTGCGGAAGACCGTCTTTTTGCTCTCAGCAATCGGCCGGCTGCTGAGCATTCCGCTACTGATGCGATTGTCAGAACCGAGGGCGCATCCGGTGGCTCACATCTATCGTGTGTTCCACCGGCATGCGCGAATTGTTCGATTCCAGCGACGCGAACCCTGTCACCCGCCGGGCGGTGTGATATTACAGGCACCGCATGAAGGCGACGAGGTCGTGCTTTTCCTCTTTCGTCAGCTTCAATTCCAGCACGAGATTGAAGAACTCGACGGTATCTTCGAGCGTCAGGCAACGCCCGTCGTGCATGTACGGTGGGCTTTCCTTGATCCCGCGGAGAGTGAAGGTCTTGATCGGACCATCGCCCGGTTCATCGAGAAACTCTTCCAGATGCAGGTCATGCATCTTGTCGTCGAGGTAGAACGGAGCGGGGTGGCACTGTGAACATTGTGCCTTTCCGAAGAAGAGTTTCTCGCCGCGCAGTTCGCTTTCGGAGGCCTTCGATTCAATCAGCCGGCCTAACCGGTTTAGCTTCGGCGCCGGCGGGAAGTCGAGCATGTTCTGTACCTGAGCCATGTGCGGAATGACGCTGCGCGGCAGCTCCACGAAACCCTTTTTCATCGCGTGAATGGGATCACCGTTGAAGTAAGCGGTCCGCTGTTCGAACTCTGTAAAGTCCTCGATAGAACGCAGACTGCGTTTCGAACCGTGGATCTGCTGGTTGAACATGCCGCGGAGGCTGACGGTATCGAGCCGGAAGCGCCGCTTCTGCGGGCGAATGTCCGGGCTGAGATGGAACTGAGCCGTTGTGTGGCCGTTGACATGGCAGTCAAAGCACGTGACCCCCAGCGATGCTTCCTTCGTCTTGCGATCAGTCGTGGCGTTGAATTCTTCCTGAGGCAGCGGCGTGAGCAGCAGTCGCAAGCCTTCCAGCTGCACCGGCGTCAGCAGGTCCTGGAACAGTTCGCGGAAGTTGTTGATCGAGACAACCTGTCCACGAGAAACGTCGCCGAGTTCCGGGCGGTTCTGCAGGAAGATGGCGGGCGGGAACTCGGGCAGAAACGCTTCCGGGAGATCAAAGTCGACATCGAACCGTTCCAGCCGCGGGAACATATCGATCTGCATCTGCGGAAACACCTGCCCGCCGTTCACATGTTTCGGGTGCGGCAGTGAAGGGTAGGGGAACGCGTTTTTCTCGCGGATGTCCTTCGCACTCATGTCGGCGAGTTTGTCCCAGGTCATCCCTTGCGGCAGCCGGGCCGTCGGTCCGACGCACAGCGGTTTCCCGCGTGTCATCGTAACAGAGTCATCAAGCTTTGGTTCCAAGTTGTACCGCTCGGCCAGCAGTTCCTTCTGTTTCTGCATAACCTTCGGCTTTTCGTCCACGTCCTGCTTCATGACCTCTTCAAAGGTCTTCATCGGACGATCGGCGTTGAGCGGGTCCCGGTAGAAATCGAATCCCTTGATGTCGCCCTCAGACGGTTGATCTTTGAGTGCCGGCGAGATCGCATCGGCGTTCGGCGCACTGAAGATCTTTGATTCGTCGTGATCGGATTTTTTCTGCTCCGGACGTTTCACCGCCGCTTTCTTCGTTTCCTGCGCCTGCTGAACGGCGTCGGGTGATGCAACCGGACGGGGTGCATTCGCTGCCGGTGCTGCCGTTCGCGGAGCTTCGGTTTGCTTGGGGGCGGATTGCGGAGGGGCAGGTTGACGCTGCGGGACGCCGCGCGTCTGGGCACCAATGTTGTGAATGAGCCCGACGACCAGAGCGGAAGTCGCGGCCGCACAAATCAAAGCGGGCGTCCTCATGATCAATTCCTCATCAAACGGTGGAGACACCGGTATCAATGTTTTCAACAGGGGAGACACATCCCCGCAACTGTTATGCCGCGGCGGACTTGCACCGAAACTGTGGATCAGCCAAGAGTCGCTGACCGACGCGCGGCCACCGTGCTTCGTCGACGGACAATCTGGCGGTGCCGAGAACCTCGGCGTCGCAACTTCTGTTCAGACTGCCAGATTGCGAGGAGGCTGCCCGCAGTAACACCCCATACGACGTGTGCGGCGATCATCACCGCCGTCGGGCGTGCTGGATGTCGTGTCGCCGGGGCGAGAACTCCCGTGGCTGGAAGCAGCCCGAGATAGTTCCCCGCCCAAACGCCCAATCCCGCACCAACACCCGCCAGTGGCCCGGAAACGGGGGCGATTGTGCTCACCGCCCCGTAGATGCCTCCCATCGCGGCTCCCATTCCGAGATGGCTGACCAGCGTCATATTCTTGCAAGCGCATTCACTCATCTCGTCCTGCACACCAACGTAATCAGCAACGTTCATTGTCACCGGTCGCGGAGGAAGGGGACGACGCTCGTAGAGCGGCAATAGCCGAGATAACGCTTCCATCGCGCACGTCATGGGAACGGTCGCAATAAACCCGGCGATGGCCCCGCCCAAAATGGATTTCGTGTCCTGCATCATGATTCGCCTGATTCTTTGATCGTCGGAAGTGAAAACCTTCAAGGGCGATACGCCCATCACTTTTAACCTCAGAAGCGAGAAACAGGCCAAACTGACGGGATTTCAAGGCGGCGTTGGCACGGGCATCGCAATTGCGGCTTGGGGAATCTGGAGAATGGCTAGAAGAATTACAGGATCGGGACGATGCGCGAAACTAAACGTCGACAGCAGAGTGAGCTGAACTCCGGTCTCACGGAAGCCTTCATGGCCACCGCACGCCGCTATCCGTCACAACACGCATTTGTGCATGATCACCGAACGATAACGTACGCGCAATTGGCCGAAATGACTGAGGCATTTGCCTTGCGATTGACCAGTCAGCGTGATTGGCGACCGCGCACGCGTGTGGCGATTCGATTACCAAACTCGCCGGAATACGCCGCGGCGTTTTACGGAACGTTGCTCGCCGGCGGGATCGCCGTCCCCATCCCGATGGAGCAGAGCACAGGTTGGATCGAGCACGTTCTGGAATCTACACAAACGCGCTGGTTCGTGGAAACCGCGAACTCGGAAACTTCCGACGCTTCGTTGCGGCGTGTCGACGACGACTCGTTAGATGCGTCTAGGATCGAAGCTCCGAACAATCTGGCCGCAATTTTCTTTACATCGGGGTCGTCCGGGTCCCCGAAAGGGGTAATGCTGTCTCATCGCAACCTGCTTGCGAATGCGCAGTCCATTTGCGCGTCGTTGCCGTTGCAGCAGACAGACCGTGCTCTGGCCCTTCTGCCGTTCTGTCACGCCTACGGGAACTCTGTGTTGCAGACCCATCTCCTCACAGGAGCGACGCTGGTGGTCGCGGGTTCGGCAACGTTCCCGGCGACGCTCACCGAAGCGATGCAGCGGCATGCGGTCACCAGCTTCGCGGGAGTCCCCGATCTGTACCGTCTATTGTTACCGGCGTTTCGGGCCTCCGCCGCGGCCCGAACCCATCTGCGTTATACGACCGTGGCGGGCGGTGCTCTGCGACCGGAGATCACACGGGAATGTGCCGAACTTCTGCGCCCCGCCGAGCTCTTTGTCATGTACGGGCAGACGGAAGCGACCGCACGGCTGTCGTGTTTGCCAGCCTCACAACTGGCAACGCACTACGGATCAATCGGCCGCGGCATTCCCGGGGTCACGCTGGAAGTCGTTCATGAGAGCGGGCGGCGCGTATTGCCGGGCGAGCTCGGACAGATTCGCGCGTCCGGAGAGAATGTCATGCTGGGTTACTGGAACGACCCGGAAGCCACGTCGCGGATCCTGCACGATGGCTGGCTCCAGACTGGCGACTTGGCCACCGTAGACGACGAGGGCTTCATTTATCCCAAAGGCCGAACGAGCCAGCTTCTCAAGATTGGCGGCTATCGTTTGCATCCCGCGGAGATTGAAACCGTCATTGCACGGGAATTCCCGACGATTGAGCCGGTGGTGGTCCCGTTTGAAACGGCCGACCATTTTACGCGTCTGGCATTGTTCCTGCTGCCATTGCGGCCAGGCCTGACTCCGGACACAGACAAAGTGCGCAGCTGCTGCCGGCGATTGCTCGCCCGTCATCAGCGGCCGGATGTGATCACCTTCCTGGTAACCCCGCCGCTGACCGCCTCGCTCAAAATTGATCGCCTGCGGCTGTCCGAGCTGGCCGCGGAGACCGCCGAGCGGCGGCTTGCCGGTCAGACGTGAGTCGACTTGACCATTCACAACGTGCACCCTGAGGAGCAGAAGACCGATGACTGACCCCGCTACAATCACAGCCGAGTTAACGGCCTATCTGACAGAAGCGTCTTGTTCAGATACGCCCCTTATGGCTGATACCGACCTTCTGGCGACCGGGCTGGTTGATTCGCTCATGATGACCGATCTGGTGCATCATGTTGAGAGCCGCTACGGGGTTCGTCTGGACGCGGAAGACCTGCGCCCGAAAAATTTCCGCACGCCGCGGGTGCTCGCCGAGTTGGTTGCCCAGAAGTCGCGACTCGCCGCGCCGGCGCCGCGTTAACCCACCGGATCACAAGGACGTTGATTGTGTCGTGGGTGCCTGCTCCCCTTGAGAGAACACCTCGTCCCGACGAGGAAATTCCGTTTCTGCATCAGTGCTATACCTGCACGTCAAGCGATGTGACCGACCCGACGATGGTCTGGAGCTCGCAGGTCGACATGACAGGAATTCGCACTTATCTCGCGATGCGCAACGAAAGCAGCCACGCGTTGCTGACGCCAACGGTGGTCCTCGCGCGGATCGTCGCCTTAGCGCTGGCGAAGCATCCGGAGCTCAATTGTCGGCTGATGGGGCAGCGCATTTATCGATTCACGGAACAGAACATCCTGTTGCCTGTACTGGGGCATTGGGGCCCCACCATGGTCCTGCTGCGAAAAGTCGACGAGATGAGTTACGAGGATGTCGCGGCGTTGCTGAAGCAAGAGGTGGTGAACGCGATGGATCGCAACCGCCAGCGTGGTCTCGGCGAGCGGGTTTTTCGCAGACTTCCGCGCTTTCTTCACCGCTTCGCCGTCAGATCGCTGTTGTGGGTGACCAACAGGTTTCGGTTGCCCTTGGGACCAGTCTCGAAGCATCTTGACGGGGCTCCGGTGATGGTCAATTACTTTGGATTTCCGTGCGCGCCCCCGATGGTTGCGTACAAGCCGAGCCGTTTTGGATCGCGCGCGACATTGATGAACGTGACGCTTGGACCGCCCTCTCAGCAACCGGCCGTCGAGAACGATACGGTGGTAATCCGGCCGATCTCAGGTTTATTTGTGCGCGTTGATCACCGGACCAGTGATGCCCGGCAGCTCTGCCGCTTCGTGAAGACACTGGTCACGATGCTGGAGAACCCCGCCGAGTATGACCGCACAGAACCGGCGTCGCTTCCCACGGTGTGAGATCACAGCCGCGGGCGAAAAATGGCGACACCCTGCGGGTAGTGGCAGATCCAGAGTTCTTCCTCGGCGATCGCCACACTCGCCGCAACTTCACTGCCGAGCAGACGGATCTTTTCTTCGATCGTCTGCTCCCGGGCATCGGAACGGTCGAACAGAATTCGGATCACGATCGTGCGTTCCTGATAAATCTCGTGACCGTAGAAGGCACCGTCGACTTCATACAGCGAGAAACCGTCGATAGCGACGGACTGCTCACGCCCCTGTTTGCGGTCGAGTAATTTCTCCTGGAGATAGCGGTAGAGTTGCGCCAAGTGCTCGAGTTTCTTCGGAACATAGATTTCCACGCACTCGAACGTCGTGGATGACGAGGCTTCAACGGGTCCCGGCGACATGCTCTCTCTCCACGACGGATACGTTAGGGACGATCAGTGCGAATTCAGTTCCGCAACACTTTGCCGCTGCGCTATCATACTCCGATGTCTTCGATGGAGAATGAAGTGCCTGATCCCTTGCTCGCAGAAATGTTCAGCCGGTTGCCCTACGCCGAGTTTCTGGAAACGTACTTCCTCAAGCGGCCGTATTGCAGTGCCGGAACCTGTACCAGTGCGGCGGCCCTGGGCGGTCTGCCGCATCTGCTGAAACTACTGGCGCATCCGCAAGTCGATGTCTTGATCGGCCGGACGGGAACAGCGGGCGATGTCCCGGTTCCGCGCGACTTGGCCGCGCTGGAAGAAGTCCTGTCGCAAGGCTGGACGATCGGCATCCGGCATGCGGATCAAATCGACCGCGAGCTGGCCGAACACGCTCATGCGTTCGAAGAAACGTTCAGCGCCGCGACCGACGTCCACTTCTACTGCACACCGGCGGATCAACCGGGCTTCGGCTGGCATTATGACGCCGAGGATGTCTTCATCCTGCAGACCGAAGGTGAAAAGGAGTGGCAGCTGCGCAAGAACACGGTCAATCCCTGGCCGCTGATCGAAACGCTCCCGGCGAACCAGCGATATGAGCGCGAGATCATGCCGATCTTGTCGTGCCGGTTGCAGGCCGGGGACTGGCTGTACATTCCCGCGGGCTACTGGCATCAGACGAAGGCCGGTGCGCGATCGATCTCGCTGTCGGTCGGGTTACGATGCCTGACCGCGCTCGATCTTTTCGATGCCGTCCGTCCGCAATTGCGGGAACAGCTGCTCTGGCGTCAACGGTTGCCGCCCGGACGCCCGGATGCACGGTCTGTCGAGCAACAGGCCCAGTGGGACCGGTTGGTGCAGGAGCTCAGCGATGCCCTTAAGCAACGACTTAGTTCAGACCACATTCTTGAGGACCTGATGGCCGCTCAAATCCGTTCCCGCCTGCACGACGACTGACTCTATTGCGGCGTCACTTCCGCGAAGAGATTCTCCAAGTCTGCGGCCTTCGCCGGCTTCACGAAGTGATCGTCGAAGCCCGCCTCCCGCGTGCGGCGGCGGTCTTCTTCCTGACCCCATCCCGTGAGGGCCACAATGCGGGCTTTCTTCCCCACATCCGTTTCCCGAATCCTTCGGCAGGCCTCGAAACCATTCATCC
>DASRYX010000581.1:0-2951 GCA_035686985.1 Planctomycetaceae bacterium
AGCTCGCCGAACAGGCCAGCATGACCGAGATTGCGGCGAATCAGGCCGACAAGCTGATTATCCTCAATGGCAAACTCGCCGGGGAATTCCTCGATCTCGAAATGGCGGAATCGAACCTGAATGGTTTGATTACCGTGGAAAAGAAGCTCGCTGGGCAATCGCAATCGGTGGCCGACGCGATTCAATCCCTCGAAGTGCTCACCGCGTTCCAGGATGAATTCGCCACGCAGATTCAAGTCCTCGGGGAAATGCGGAAGAGCCTGATCGAGATCGGCCTGATGGAAAAGTCGGTGGCGAAAGCTGTCCGGATGCTCGAACCGCTCCTGGAATTGGGCAACGTCCGCCGGATGAGTGACACCGAACTCCGCAACGCGGCGAAGGTGATTCTCGACAACCGTACGACTCGCGTCAGCAGCAATCCGGTCGATGGTCGCCCGCAAGGTGCGGAACGGACCGATGCCACGCTGCCGGACAACGGCCGCACGGGTGAAGTCCCGCAGCCGCGCGATTGAGACCACTCTCTGTACAGAGATGCGGGCCTGAAACCCGGGGAATTCTTTCTCCGGGTTTCTTCTTTTATTCCAGCCCCGAAGCCTGCGTCAGCTGGAACGCGAGATCGAAGCACAACGGCTGGTCGAACTGCGCCACGATCTTCCATTCGCCGTTCGGTAGCTCGACCGCTCGCACCACATGCGCGGCGACATCGACGGGATGGCTGTGGTCGCGCGACGCCAGCCGGACCAGAATCGCCGTGTTGATTTCCACCGGTTTGACGAACAGCAGTGAGACGCCGGATGTGCTGAGATCCACCAGTCGCCCGGCCGTCCCGTGTTCCGTCAGCCAGCCACAGTGCGGTCTGATGCCGTCCGGCAGCGGGGTCTGCACCGTCGCGACGCTCACGTCGCCGCGTCCATCGCGGCGGACACCGTTACGACGTTCCGCCTCACCGGTCGCGACACCGCCCGGCTCGGAATCGTCCGACCAGACGCGCGCCAGCGCGCGGGAGATGGAATCGGGCTGGGCAGCCATGCGTGCGTCCTGACCAAGGGCGGTAAACCGGGTTTCGTTCCCTTATGATCAAGCGTAGATCATTTTCCCGGCGGGACACCGTCGTGCTGACGCTAAAGCGTTCTATTTCAAGCATTTTCCGTCGTGGTCGCCGTTGTTCAAGAAGCAGGGAAATCGCTGGAAAGGCTTGCCCGGCCGAAAGTTCCGCACATTGGGAATGACCCGGATTGCTGAAACTGCCGTCAGTTTCGGTTGAGTCGATGCGGTCGAACCTCTAAGATAGCTCGCTTCTCTCCCGGTCCGAGCAATCCCGACCGGAGAAATCGCCCGTTTCCCGTCGAGTGATCCCGATGCGGTTCGTCCTGATCGATCGAATTACCGAATTGACGCCGCATCAGTCGATTACGGCGGTGAAGAATCTTTCGCTGGCCGAAGAATATCTCGCCGACCATTTTCCGGGCTTTCCGGTGCTGCCGGGCGTCCTGATGCTGGAAGCCCTAGTTCAAGCCGGAGCGTGGCTGATTCGAGAAAGTGAAGGCTTTGCCTCGAGCACAATTTTGTTGAAGGAAGCGAAAGCCCTGAAATTCAACAGCTTTGTGTCGCCGGGGAAATCGCTCGTCGTACAGATGAACGTCAAGAAACACGACGGCGGGATCTGGGATTTTGCGGGCGCAGGTACGATCGACGGGGCGTCCGCGGTGTCGGCTCGGGTGATTTTGAAAGCCTTTAATCTCGCCGATTCCAACCCCGCCCTGAAGTCTTCGGACGATCTCCGGCGGCAATCGGCCCGGGAACTGTTTGCTCAGGTCTGGAAGCCCGGAGTCTGAGATTACGGAATGAATCGCCGCCGAGTTTTCTGCGGCTTGTGGAAGGATCACGGAATTGACGACATTAGCAGGACGAGTAGCGTTGGTGACCGGCGGCAGCCGGGGCATCGGTCGCGGGATCGTCGAAAAACTGGCCGCCGCCGGCGCGAAAGTCGCCTTCGTATACCAGTCGAGTAAAGAAGCGGCGGAGAAGCTCGCGGCGAATTTGTCCGTGAACGGTACTGAAGTCTGGGCGATCCAGGGCAACGTCGCGTCCAAAGCTGAAGCCGACAAGATCGTGCAAGATGTCATTGAGAAGTGGGGCAAGCTCGATATTCTCGTCAACAACGCGGGGATCGTCCGTGACACTTTGCTGGCCCGGATGACCGAAGAGCAGTGGCGCGAGGTCATCGACACCAACCTCACAAGCGTGTTCAACTTCTGCCAGGCGGCAACGATGCCGATGATGTCCGCGCGCTATGGCCGGATCATCAACATGTCCAGCGTGTCGGCCGATTTCTCGAATCCCGGCCAGGCCAACTATGCGGCGAGCAAAGCCGGCATCGAAGGCTTTTCGCGGTGCATGGCGGTGGAACTCGCCAAGCGCAACGTCACGGTGAACTGCGTTGCCCCGGGGTTCATCGAAACCGACATGACGCAGGCGGTGATGAATGCCGCCGGGGACAAGATCAAGGCGGCGATCCCGGCGAAGCGATTGGGCAAGCCGGACGATATTGCTCACGCGGTACTGTTCCTTGCCGCTGAGGAATCCAGTTATATTACAGGTCAGTGTCTGAAAGTCGACGGCGGGTTGACTTTGGGAGGCATGGCCTGATTGAGATGACCCCTGTCGAAGTTCGACGGGGGTTGGTAGTGAATCATGTCGCACAGGAATGTGGACTGTGTGATAGCGCCCTTCAAAGAATCGCTGCGTCTTGCCCGGATGCAGCGTCGGCGCAGAGACATCGAACCGGGGCGAACTGAACATTTGCCGCGACCGACTCCACCTGGGGATGTCGCGGCTGGAGACAGATGAATGCCGACGCGCGACGAGATTTTCAGCAAAGTTCAAGCCACGCTGGTTGATGCCCTGGGCGTCGATGAAGATGAAGTGACGGATGCGGCCCGGTTGTCCGC
>DASRYX010000582.1:0-3147 GCA_035686985.1 Planctomycetaceae bacterium
CTTCTGGCGTTCCCACAACTCGCGCGACGCGGTCGTCACCAATGCCTGCTGCTGATCGTTGATCTTTGCCAGTTCCGTCGACCATCGGTCATTTGGAATGGTCTGCGGCGAGGATGGAATGCTGCCCTCGACCTTGCTCAACGTGTCCTTGCGGGTCTTGATCGTCGCCGCAAGCGCCCCCGTGGCCATCCACCAGCCGGTGAAGGTTAGGATCACGCCGACGCCCAGCAGGATCCAGAATTTGTACTTCAGGACTTCTTTGAGTTGTTCCATCGAAACACCCTTTGGGGTGAAAATCAGTGAGCGGGGAAACGATTAACAAGCTATTCGTCACGAACGATCATTGCGCAGGTTGTGTGCCTGCCGGCGGAGTCGTTGTCGCGCTCGGGTCCACCGGCGCGGTGTTCGGATCAGCGGCGTCCGGTGCCGTGAGCGAGACGCGCGCGGCCGCGGGCGTGGGCTTCCACACAAACTCAATGCGGAAGCGGGTCAGCTTGATCTGGATCGGCTTGGAACCGGATTTGTCGTCGAATTCCAGCGTCGAGCGGGGTTGCGCACCGCCCGAGAACGCGCCCGGATTCGGAGCGCCCGGCGCGAACCCGGAGTTCTCGTTCAAGCCACCGCCACCGAAGGGCTGACTGCCGAACCCGGCCCCCCCGGCCGCCGTTCGCCGCGACCCCGGTCGACCGTGCGGGTAGAACTGCACATCGGTGGGTGCGGGTGTCCAGACAGGGACTGCGTGCGTGATCCCGAGTCGTCGCACATCCACCTTGCCAATGGGTTCGCCGCTCAAGGAATCTTTGACCTCGATCTGGTCCTTCTTGAGATTCTCAAGCAGCGTGTTCTTGACGTAGTTGTGTCCCTGGCCGCGAATCGGGTCATCGGCATCGTTATGGTAATGGTGTCCGTTGAGCGTGAAGACATAGCCGACCCCGCTCGGCGCAGTGTCAGCGTCTTCCTTCCGCATGTACGACGTCTTCTTGTCGGGATCGATGGTGCTGAACCACGTCGACAGATCGTCGTACTTCTTGCAGACCACGCCTTCCAGCGAGATCTGATTTTTCTTCGACGGCGTCTCTTCACCGACATCGATCTGTTTGCCGATGTCGCGCGGCAGGCATTCATCGATGGCCTTGTAGACTTCGAGCCACAATTCACGCGTCGGCAACGTGGAGACGAGCTTGTCCCCCGCAGCCTTCGCGGTGGTGTTGCGGCCTTCTTCACCGGAGTACTTGCTCTTCAGCGAGCCCACGGTTCCTTCGAGGTCTTTGGCTTTCTTCTCCGCTTCGCCGAACCGGGCCTCGCTGACCGAATGCCAGACGTTGCCATATCCTGCGGTGGACGCAGCCATGCCGATGAGCAGCGACGCAGCGGTCGCGGCGGCCCACGGCTTCTTGCGGCGGATCTTGCGGGCCAGCGCGATTTCGCGTGGCAGCAACGTCGTGTGAATGTCTGTGAGTCCCAACCCTTGCAGAGCGAGACCGTAGGGAACCACGAACGTCAGCAGATTGTCCTGGAACATCGGCGCGGTGAGGACGATGTCGCCCACGACGCCTTGGAAGTGGTCGACGCGCTCGACTTCATATTGCAGATTCTGTTGCAGGAATTTCTGCAGCCCGGCGAGCTTGAACCCGTTGCCGACGCCGATCAACCGGCCGATCTTCGCATTCCGGTTCACATTGGCAAAGAAGCCGATGGAACGCTGGATTTCGGCGACGTAATCGTTGAACACCGGCCGCAATGCCTGGAAGACCGCCCGCGGATCGGGTGACTTCGTCGCATTGCATTTCAGGTGTTCCGCCTTGGCGAAGGTGAGCTTCATTTCCTTCGTCAAGGCGCGGGTGAAATGGTTGCCGCCGATGGGAACGTTACGGATCCAGATCTTCTTGCCGTTGGTAACGAGCAGCGTGGTGTTGTCGGCGCCCATGTCGAGCACGACGGTGTAGTCTTCGATCTCGGGCCGCGGAGCGTCTTTGCGGATCCCGAGCCGGTCGTAACAGAGAAAGTTGAACGTGCCGAGCGGGGCAATCTGTACGAGTTCCACTTCGATCTTGCGATCGAGGAACGGCTTCATGTGGTGATGAACCTGTTCCTTCTTCATGGCGAAGAGACCAACTTCCGCATCGAGCAGGAAGCCACTTTCCGCGGCCCCGCCACCAAGCGGCTGGTAGTCCCAGATCACGTCCTCAAGCGCGAACGGGATCTGCTGCTTCGCTTCGTACTTGATGATTTCCGCAACGCGGCTCTCTTCGACCGGCGGCAACTGGATGAATTTCGCCAGCGCGGTTTGACCGGGGAGGCTGATCGCGACGAGATCGCCTTCGAGCTTGTTCCGGCCGAGGAACGTATCGAGCGCCTGCCGGATCAATTCATCCGGCACGGCATCCGGCTGGCTGAGCAGCTTCGGATGCGGGACATAATCAAAGGCGACGGCGAGAACCTGGTGCGCCGCTTCAGCGTAGCGCAGCTTGATGGCCTTCAGCCCGGCCTGACCGATCTCAATGCCCCAGACCGCTTGGTTTTCCGCCATTCGGTGTGCCTCATGATTCTTTGCGAACCGAAACCGTCTTCAACACCCACCCGTGAACCAAAGCGGCGTCTCGACGAAATCACTCAAAGGAGCGATCGCCCTGTGGCCAATCCTGGGAACATCGGTGAATGATCAACACGCTTCGGAATGGATAACTGACAGGAAACTTCGCCGGAGTCCATCACGAGCGCGAGGAACCGGACGAACAGTGTCAAATGCCTCTGTCACACTACACTGCTGCTTCCGCAAACGTCAAGCAGAAAAGCAAGTTGCGACACGTAAACCCTCGTCTGCCGGTCGTGCGTTTCCGCTCGTGGCGATCAGGCCTTGCGAGACCGGCCGGACCCGCCATCGGTTGACACCAGTGTTCTAATGTTAATTGAATCCGAACGCCGATGACGAGTCCACGTTTAGGACGCGACGCCGGGGGTGGGAGTTCCCAGAAAATCGGTCGCAGGCGTGATACGCTGCACGGGCCATCGATGGACCGGACTTTCAGGCATGATTGTCACAGCGATCTGAGATCCCCATGAGCTACCGCGACGTCTTCATCCTGATTCCCTGCCACAGCCTGGAAGATGTTCCCAGCGAGCAAGGCGACTCGTCCGCTGCGGGGT
>DASRYX010000583.1:0-4655 GCA_035686985.1 Planctomycetaceae bacterium
TGCGCGATGTGATGACGGGAGTCGCGGACGCCGTTGGTCTTCTGCGCGAATTCGAGAGCGTCAAACGACGCCTGAATGCCCCGGTCGCCAATCGCGTGAATGTGGATCTGAAAGCCGAGGCGGTCCAGTTCGGCGGCGAGCGGGTTCAGTCCATCGGGTTCGATGTTCAGCCACCCGCGCTCGGTACCGCCGAGGTACGGCTGCAGCAGCGCCGCCGTCTTCGATTCAATCACGCCATCTTCGAAGATCTTGACCGATGTCGAACGGAACCGTTTGCCGCGGTACTTGTCGCGCCACTCGACAAACTGTCCGACTTGCGACATCGGCTTGGCGGGATCGAATCGCAACGCCAGCACGGCTTTGACCGTCAATTCATCCTTGCGGTCGACTTCCTCGAAGGCTTTCAGATGTTCGATCCGTGCGGACGCTTCCTGCACGGAGGTGATGCCGAACTTGCGGGCGAGGTCCAAGCCGCGCTTCAAGCCGTCGACGTATTCTTCGTGCGTATAGACCGGGGCTTTCAGGGAAACGATTCGCGATGCATGCTCTCGCAATGTCCCGGTCGGTTCACCCGTCGCGGGATCCCGTTCGATGCGACCGCGCGGCGGATCGGGCGTCTCCTTGGTGATGCCCCCGATCTCCAGCGCTTTCGAATTGGTCCACGAAGAATGCCCATCGAAGGCGTCGAGGATCACCGGGCGGTCCGACACGATCGCATCGAGCAGCGATTTGTGCGGGTTGCCGCCGGCCATCGTCAACGGCCAACCGCCGCCGCGAATCCATGCCCTGGTCGGATGCTTCGCGACATACTTCCGGACACGGTCCAGCACTTCCTCCAGCGTGGTGGTGCCGTTGAGATCGCATTCGCCGAGTTCGACCCCGCCGCCGACGAGATGCACATGCGAATCGTGAAAGCCCGGCAGCACCATCTTGCCGTGGAGATCGACGACGCGCGTGTTCGGCCCGATGAGCGGCTTGGTCCCCGCGTTGCTGCCGACATAGACGATCTTGTCCCCGCGGACGCCGACCGCTTCGGCCCAGCTCCGCGCGGCATCGACGGTGTAGACCGCCCCGCCGCGGAGCACGAGGTCCGCCGGCTGGGCGAAGGCCGGGGCCGGCAGCAGACAGATCAGGACGAACCACCCGCGCGGAATCATCAGCGACTCTCCCGAAGAAAGCGAATTTGTCGCCGCCCAGCATAATCGTCCCGCAATGAATCCGTCACTCGTCCCCGATCAGCGCTCACGGTTTCGCGCTGCGCGATGTGAACTCCACGCGGCGCGCGAAACCCCGAGCGGTGATCACGGCAATTACAACAAATGTCGTTGATGTGTCTGTGCCGATGGAGTACCGTAGACAGGTCTGCTCCTGCCGCTTCGTGTGAAGAGTGCCATGCCCGCCGTCCGTTGCTGCTTGCCGCTCCTTGCCTTGCTATCGAGCGTGAGCGTGTTCGCCGCGGACAGCACCCCCGGCGAGGAATTCTTCGAGAGCAAAGTGCGGCCGCTGTTGTCGCAACATTGCTTCGCCTGTCACGGGCGCGATCAGAAGAAAGGCGGCCTGAGTCTCGCCAGTCGTGAGGCGCTCATGACCGGCGGTGAAAGCGGGCCCACCGTCGTTCTGGAACATCCCGCCGACAGCCTGTTGATTCAGGCGGTGGAACATCGCGGCGGATTGCAGATGCCGCCTAACGGCAAGCTCACCGATGCGGAGCAGAAAACGCTCCGGACGTGGGTCGAACTCGGTCTGCCGTGGTCGGCGGAGAGCGATCACGGCGGCATCCGCGCGAATGGCACGATCACGGCGGACGATCGCGATTTCTGGTCTTTTCGCCCCGTCGTCAACACGCCTGTACCGACAGTGAAATATGTTTCGTGGCCGCGGCGCACGCTGGATGCATTCATCCTTTCGCAACTGGAAACGAACGGGCTGCAACCCGCAGCGGAAGCGGATCGTCGCACGTACATTCGCCGTGTCTCGTGGACGCTGACGGGGCTTCTACCGACGCCCGAGGATGTTCAGGCATTTGTGTCCGACACCAGCGACGATGCGTATGAGAAGCTCGTGAGCCGGTTGCTTGATTCGCCGCACTATGGCGAGCGGTGGGCGCGGCACTGGCTCGACATCGCCCGCTACGGCGAAGATCAGGCCCACACGTTTCAGGCGCGTAAGTACCCCGAGGGTTACCGCTACCGCGACTGGGTAGTGAACGCCTTCAATCGCGATCTGCCGTATGACCAGTTCGTGATGGAACAGATCGCGGCGGACCTGCTGCCGGCGGCGACATTGGAAGAACGCCTCGCGCGCTTGCCGGCGCTCGGGTTCTTCGCGCTCGGGCCGGTTTACTACAAGGACGCTGGGTGTGCCGGCAAAGCCGAGGCGGACGAGATCGATGATCGAATTGACACGCTCTGCCGCGGGTTTCTCGGACTGACCGTGTCGTGTGCGCGGTGTCATGATCACAAATTCGATCCGATCCCCACGCAGGATTACTACGCCCTCGCCGGCGTCTTTGCCAGCACCCAGTATCGCGAAGCGCCGCTGGTTGCGGACGAAATCGCGAAGGCGTACGAAGACCGGGCGAATGCGGTGAAGCAACGCGAGAAAGAGTACGCGGACGCGCAAGCGGCCGAGAGTCTGCGGTTCGGTGAAACGCTGGTCCCGCAAACCGCGGACTACATTGTCGCGGCGTGGAAACTGCAGCAACGCCGCCAGGATGACATCAAGACCGGCGCGAAAGCCATCGCGGACGAAAGCGGGTTGCACGCCGTCACAATCCAGCGCTGGTCGGACTTCCTCACGGGTAATAACTTCAACGCGAAACCGTATCTCGCGGCACTCAAGCCCGGCTTCGCGAAGCATACGCGTTCGATCGATGATCCCGTCAGCGCCCTTCTCGAACCCGCAGCGCGAATGTTGCAGCACGAACTTGCCACGGCGTTGGAAGAACGCCATCGTCTCGAAGCGGAATACGAACAACAACGTGCCGCTGCCGCGACCGAAGAAGCGAAAAAGAACGTTGCCAAGCCGAATCTGGAGGGCCCTCGCGCAGAACTCTTAAAAGGCTTGCTCACTGATCGCAATGCCCCGTTCGCGGTTCCGAAGGATCAGATTGAAAAGCTGTTGTCCGACGATCGCAAAGCCGTCCTCACGGCGATCCAGAAAGACATCGAGCAGCTGAAGCAGGCGGTGGGACCGAAGTACCCGTTCGCCCACAGTCTCTCCGATGGTCAACCGACGAATGCGAAGGTCAACGTCCGCGGGAATCACAAGGATCTTGGCGATGAAGTGCCACGACGGTTTCTGACAATTCTGGACACGACGCCATTCAAGGATGGCAGCGGTCGTCGTGAGCTGGCTCGCGCGATTGCCTCGCCGGCGAATCCGCTGACCGCGCGAGTGATCGTCAACCGCGTCTGGCAGCAACATTTCGGCCGAGGGATCGTCGGCACCGCGAGCAATTTCGGTCTGCTTGGCGAACGACCGACGCATCCCGAGTTGCTCGATCATCTCGCGGCGAAATTCATCGAAGCGGGCTGGTCGCTGAAGTGGTTGCACCGCGAGATTCTGCTGTCGGCGACGTATCGCCAGAGTAGTGAGGTTGCGCTGTCACAAGGCGAGACCGATTCGGACGCGATCGATCCGGACAACCGCCTGTTGTGGCGGCAGAACCGTCGCCGGATGGATATCGAAACCTGGCGTGACGCCGCGCTGCAGGTGAGTGGCCAGATCGATCTCACCGTCGGTGGGCCGTCGCAGAATCTCAATGATGCGAATCATCGCCGCCGCACGTTGTACTCGGCGATCAGTCGCCATGATCTGAACGCCACGCTACGGCTGTTCGATTTCCCTGATCCGAATCTCACCAGTGAGCGGCGTTCCAACACAACGGTGCCGATGCAGCAACTCTTTCTGCTCAACAGCGGTTTCATCGTGAAGCAGGCTCAGACGGTCACACAGCGCGTGATGGCGGAGAAAATGACTGATGATGAGCAGCGCATCGAGCGTGTTTACCAGTGGTTGTTCCAGCGATCACCGACTGACGGGGAGCGGCAACTCGGACGGAAATTCCTCAACGCGGCGTTGCCGTCGGAAGTCTCCGCGACCGAAGTCAAGTTGACCGCGTGGGAACAGTACGCCCAGGCGTTGCTCGGCACCAACGAATTTGCGTTCATCGATTGAACGGGAGCAAGCATGTCGCCCTTCACACGTCGCGAATGGCTAGCCCGCACCGGCGCTGGTTTCGGTACGCTCGGACTGGCCAGCGTGCTGGCGCAACAGGGCTTGCTCGAAGCCGCAACGTCATCGGCGGACAATCCGCTGGCGCCGAAGGCCCCGCATTTCGCGCCCCGTGCGAAACGCGTCATCTTCCTCTTCATGAACGGTGGGCCGTCGCATCTCGACACGTTTGATCCCAAGCCTGCGCTGACCGAGTATGCCGGTCAACAGCCCGAGGAGCTGACAAAGAATTATCAGCGCTCGGTCGGCAAGTTGTTTCCTTCGCCGTACAAGTTCCAGCAGCATGGACAGGCGGGCATTCCGGTCAGCGAACTGTATCCGCATGTCGCGAAGGTGATCGACGACATCTGCGTGATCCGGTCGATGCACACCGACATCCCGAATCACGAGCCCGGTTTGCTGATCATGAATTCGGGGCA
>DASRYX010000584.1:0-1973 GCA_035686985.1 Planctomycetaceae bacterium
GGGGGCGTGGGGGTTTGGGAGCGGGCTGTGATGTCATGCTCGGCCTCCGCAACGCCTTTCGTGGTGACACGCGACGCCTGAAATTACCAGCGGACTCGAGCCGCCATCACTCTCCGGCCGCTTCATCGATCGAGGTTGCCTGGCCCGTAACATTCCGACTCCGCAGGAATGGGTCCGCGGTACCAAATCAACCGCGAGGAGCGAACGCCGCTGAACGAAGAGAGGAAAGTTCTCCGCCAAGTGTAACAATTCGACCCCGCAGGCGTCAAAACCCGTTCCGCGACACTGACGAGAAAGCCATGGCGGAGGACGGTCCGCCTGTAGCGATCGCGGCGGTTGTGCAAAGGTTAGTTGTCCGTTGTCAGTGGTCAGTTGGTAAAGAGCATCCTGTCTATTCCTATCCACTGACCACTATCCACTAACCACTGCCTAAGCGATTCCATCCCGTTCCGCCAACCTCTGGGCCAGCTCGACGCCGGACATCAATGCGCCCTGCAGATAGCCGACAAACTTGTACAGCGTGTACTCCCCCGCGAAGTGCAGCCGCCCCAAGCCCTTTCGCAGCAGCGGGCCGTGCGTCGTCACCTGCCCCGGTGCCGGGAAGGAATAACTCCCCATCGCCCATTGATCGCCCGGCCAGTCGATAAACGCCTCGCGGGTCAGCGCCTTCTGAAATCCCGGATAGAGCTGCTCCAGTTCTCGCGTGTACATCGCGCTGCGATCGTCCGGCGAGAATTTGCGACACAACACCGATGCGCTGCCTCCGGAGAACGCGGTCAGGCAGACCGATTTCGTGTCTTTGTCGGCCTGTCCATCGGTGGAATCCCATGTCATCGAGACCGGACCGTCGGTCCGCGCGTTCGGCGACAACTGCATCGCTTCCCAGAACCGGCTGCGGACGACACTCAGCTGCTTGATGTTGTTGCCCATCTGCGGCGTCAACATCGCAGGCAACGCCGGTTCGATTTCGATCTTGTTCCACACCGATGGAGGAACGGTCAGCACGACGTCTTCACCGGTCCAGACTTTGCCGGTGGAATCGGTGACTCTGACACCGCGATCATCGCATTCGATGCGCGTCACCGGACGCTGCAGGTTGATCCGGTCTTTGCCGACGCCCATGAACAGTTTCTGAGCAATCTGCTGATTGCCGCCGCGACAGCGGTAGACTTCAGTCTCGGGCCAGTAGCGCTCAAGGCCGCCGCCGGCAATCTGTGCGAGATTGCCCAGATGGCTTTGATGTTCCGTGTCGACGCCATTGTCCGCGGCGAACTCGGCGTGCAGGAGTTGTTTGGTCAGCGCTGAGATCGGGCGGCGTTCGATCCACTCGCGGGTGGAGAGTTGATCGAGATCGGCGGCCCGCGGTGTCATCCACGGTTCATCGACCACCACGGCGGCCGCTTCCCGCGTCATCGCTTTCAGGACTTCATCGACTTCCTCTTCGATCGTCTTCAACTGCGCAACGGTCAACCGCTTGCCTTGAATCACCGTGGGCGACACCTGCCCTTCGACATCGTCGCCGACGTCCAGCAGTTCGAGGCCGAATTTTTTTACATACGCCAGGACCGTGGGATGATTCGACCCGAGTAATTCACCGCCGGCCTCGACGTTCTTGCCGGGGATTAATTCGTTGAGCGACCAGCAACGGCCGCTGACGCGCGACCGGGCTTCGAGGACATGCACGTCATACCCGGCGGCTTTGAGTTCGAACGCGCAGGCGAGTCCGGCGAAGCCCGCACCGACGACGATCACACGCTTGCCACGGCCGTCCGCGGCGAACCCGGAGCGCGCGGACAGCAACGCCGCCGCACCAATCGCGGCGTCGTGGAACCACTCCCGGCGTGAGCGCGGCCGTCCGAGCCATTTCGCAACCTGTCGCCAGCTCATCGCCACAAATCCTTCGCACCAGAGGTTGAAACCGCGCGGTAAGATAGCACGCCCTGCGCGTCAGCGAGAATAGGAGCATTTTCATT
>DASRYX010000585.1:0-13535 GCA_035686985.1 Planctomycetaceae bacterium
AAGGCCAGGTGCTGATTCGTCGCCCCGAAGATGCGGACTCGGCTTGGGACGCACTCAACACCGACGCGGCGATTCTGGAACATTTCATCGAATTTGAAGCCGAGCTGTCGGTGGTTGCTGCGCGAGGGCTGGACGGTTCCCTCGTCACTTACGGTCCGATCTGGAACACGCACCACCACCATATTCTCGACGTCTCGGTGTGTCCGGGGCCATTTTCTCCCGCTGTGCAACGAAATGCCGTTGAGATCGCGCGGGCGGTGCTCGAAAAACTCGATGTCGTCGGGGTGCTGTGCGTCGAATTCTTTCTGACGAAATCCGGCGACCTGCTGATCAACGAGACCGCACCTCGACCGCACAATTCGGGGCATCTCACGATCGACGCCCACGCCTCGTGTCAGTTTGAGCAGCAGGTCCGGGCGGTCTGCGGATTGCCGCTGGGATCGGTCCGACAACATCGTCCAGCGGCGATGGCGAATCTGCTCGGGGATGTCTGGGAACCCGGACCGCCGGCATGGGCTCAAGCCTGTGCCTTTGATGAGGTTAAGCTCCACCTGTATGGCAAGCGTGCCGCTCGCCCTGGCCGCAAAATGGGCCATCTTACCGCGCTGGCCGATACCCCCGCGGAAGCCGAACGGCTGGTCCGTGCCGCGCGACAGGCTTTGCAACGACTGGCCGCCTGCGAGCCGGCGTGAGCATCTGTTCCGCAAATCCGTAATTCTCCGGCACGGCATGCCAATTTCATGGCGATTGGCGACTCCCGTCGACGTATTATTGGGAGTGCGATTCGCCGCGAGGAAGGAGTGCATTCGTGAGCGCCGGGCTGGTCATGGGGAGCGGATCACAAGCCGACCAACCCGCTGACGGTCTGCCCGCACGTCCCGCTTGGATGCCGCAGCGCGGAGCCAGAAAGCCCCCCCCATCGGCAAAGTCCCCATTGGCGATCGTTGATCCGACGAGTTCAGCCCTTCCCGATAGTCCCCGCACTTGGTTTGAGCGCCTCCAGCGTGTCGTCTTTCGCGCTGAGTTTGGATGGGGGTGGTTGATCTCCGCCCTGCTCCATGTCGCGCTGCTCACCAGTCTCGGAATGCTGGTTTATCATCGCAATGCGACGACACCGGTGGAAATCAACGCCGTGTTTGGAGTCGCCGGGGATGAAACCATTCTTGATTCCGGTGTCGATGTGAATGCCGGCGGATCGCTCGCGCCGCTGGAATTCGAGGCGGCCGGTTCCACCACGCTCGTGGACCCGGTTGGCAGCGGCGGAGTCGCCGCCCGCGTGTTTGGCGATGTCGACGGCATCATCGGCGGTGACGGCCTCGGCGATGGCGGCAGTGGCTCCGGCGGTCTGGGCAGCGTCGCCGGAAACCTGCGTGTGCCGGCATCCGCGATCACCAAGGGAAGTTTCACCGTCTGGACCGAACCGGAAGACCCCATGCCCGGGCGGCCCTACGAAATTGTCATTCAGGTGCAGCTGTCGTCGGACATCAAAGGCTACCGTTTGCGCGACCTGACTGGGAACGTGACCGGCACCGATCGTTTTGAGAAGCCGATCAAATTCAAATCGACGGAACGCCGGGCGGTGAAAGACGGCAAGGTGCAGGTGCGGATTCCGATTCCCGGCGCAGACAAGCTCGTGCGGGATACAATTCGAGTCCGCAGCGACATTCTCAAGGAAGAGCAGACCATCGAGATCGTCTTTTAGTCCGCTCGGAGTTGGGGAACCGCCGTGCCCGCGCCGAATTTCGATATCGCTCAGGCGCACCGCTATTTCGCCATTGAGTGCAACAACGCCGCGTGGGAGTGGCTGGAGTGCAGTGACCGCAGTCCCGAGACAACTGAAACGGCGATCCACGCCGCGGAGGCATCGTTCTATCACTGGTCGCAGGTCGGGACGGCGGTCAATGTGCTCCGAGCTGCGTATCTGCTGGCGAATGTCTACGCGGCGGCCAAGCAGTCGGCGAACGCAACTCGTTGCCTGCGTCGATGCCAAGCGATGCTCGCTATCGACGGAAACGGGGCCGAAGATTGGGATCGGGCCTTTGTGCAGGACGCCGAAGCACGCGCCGCACTGGCCGGCGGTGATATGAAAGCTTCGGAATGGCATCGGCAGGCGGCGCAGCAAGCCGGAGGCGTGATCGCTGACGCGGAATGTCGCCAAGCATTTGAAGCGTGGTTCGCGCGCTGGCCGAATTTGTAAGAACCGCGTCTTATTCGTGGCGCATTGCACTCTTGCCCGTGAGATTCGTTCCCGCGAGGTACTTCCCCGGGACCATCGCCACCGAGTTGAACGGCATCGTGACCGTCACGGCAATCAGGTCGCGAGTCGATGCATTTGCGCACTCATGGCCCGGATTCGTGTTCCCCGGCGCAGGCGTGATCGCAATCGAGATGATGGCTTCCGTCGCTGCCGTCGCTCCGACCGCTGACCCGAGGAAGTCCTTGATCGCCTGTCGAACTTCCGTGTTGGACGACCCGTCGAGCACGGCCATCCGGGCACCTTCACGCGCGGCGTTGGTCACCATGTTGCCGACCCACAGTCCGCGTCCGAACTCGATGATCCCCATCACCACCGCGAGAAAAACGGGCAGTACGAGTGCCATCTCGACCAGTGCCGCGGCACGGCGATGCGCAGGACACACACGGACAGAGAGCCGACGAATCATGATCTTCCGACCCCAGCGGGCAGTTGGACGTACTTAAAGCCTAGCTTATAGACACGAACTCCAGCGAGAAATGCCCCTTTTCGTCTTAAGCAACGGCCAATCAATTACTTGCGATGTTTTTGCGGAGTCCTTTCCCGGTTGCGAAACCGTCTGCTAGCATGGCGGCATGAAAATCATTGCAGGGCGACTCCGGCGGCGCGTGCTGTTAACAAATCCGGGCAATACCACCCGGCCGATGTTGCAGCGCGCCAAGGTCATGCTGTTCGACTACATCCGCGACTGGCTGCCGGGGGCGCGGGTCGCCGATCTGTTCTGCGGCACCGGCACGCTCGGATTTGAAGCGCTGAGCCGCGGCGCGAAGAGCGTGGTCTTCGGCGAACGCGATCACCGGGCTCACGAATATCTGGTCAAGAACGCCGCGGCACTTGGAGTTTCCGAGGAAGTCGTCTGCTGGCGGATTGACATCGCGAAGTCCTCGCTCAAGCCCAAGGGGGACGCCGCGTGGTACCCGTATGACGTGGTATTCTTCGATCCGCCGTATGTTGCAGCGAAAGAGATTCAACCCGGCGGAGCGCTCTATCGGTGTGTAGTTCGCATGGCCCGTCCCGACATCACTAGCCCGAACTGCAAGCTGATTGTGCGCACGCCGAAGGAAGAGGAATACCCGCTGCCCCCCCCATGGACGATGGTCCGTGAGGTGAACGTGGCGAGCATGCGGATCATCATCGCCGAAAAGTCTCCGGAAGCGCAGACGGTGGCACTCGAAGAGAACGACGACACCGACATCGAAGAATGACGTGACCGTGCTAGTCGACGCCGGAGGTCAGATCACCAGCGTTGCGGGTCGCGAGTCGTCGCAGTAGTTCGGGATCGGTCGCATTGGGAAAAAACTTGGCGTGACCGTCGGCGAAGAGCATTGTCGCTCCCGTGCGCGCGGCATTGCCGAAACCACGGGCGTCCTTGTTGAATCCCAGTTGCGGTACACGGAAGTTCTCCGGATCGCCCCAGGCCGGATAGGCACCGCCAAGTTCCCCGGCCGCAAACGTGACCGATAGCCCATCGGTCACATCTTCTCGGGTGAGGGGTTGCCCCGTGCGGAAGATCCCGGCGGGCTGTTTTTCGCCGCGCGCGTTGACGACATCGCCACCCACCCCGGCAAAATGGGAGACCGCAAAGCCGCCTCCGTTGAGCGCCCGGTTGCCTCCCGCGGCATAGAACATGATCACCGGCTTGCTCATCGCCGGCCGGTTGACGGCTTCATCGTACGGCTGCGAAAAATCAATCTGCTGGAAGAGTGTCTGCTGTCCGAGAAACGGAAGCAGTGACGCCATCCAGCCGTGTCCGCCGCGCGACTTGCCTTCGTTGTCACGCAGGGCGGTTCCCCCGGCAGGGAAAGCCGCGGCCTGATCATGCACGGACAGCAACGCGGTGCCGATCTGCTGCAGATTGCGTGAGGTGCTCCGTCCGGAACGAGCCTCACGCGCGGCGTTGCCGAGCGGACCGAAGACAAACGGTCCCAATACGAGCGCCGCCGCACCGCTGACCGCACCGATCGTAACTCTCCGGCGTTCCGCCGTGTTGATGGGTCCGCGCGCCGTCCATTCCGCAGCCGCGAGAATCAGCGCGCCGAACGCGCACGCCGCAGTAGGGAGGGCGGTCCACAGGATACCGAACCACGCGGTGGCCGCTAAGGGAAGCGCGAGCATTCCGAGCCACAGGGCCTGGCTTCCTCGTGCTAGTCGAGGTGTCGTCGTGCCGGTTTCAAACTCGAATGCGGCCCCCAGCGCATCAGTCGCAGGCGGGTCCCCGGCGATCTCGAGATGCGTTTCCTCTACGGTTAAGGGCTCGGTCTCGTCAACCAGCTCCATTGGCTCAAGTTCATCGTCGGAAACAGCATCGACCGGTACCGTCGATGCGCTGCCGGCTCCCATCACCGACCATAGTCCACGGGCGGGGATAGAAGTTTCATTCGCCGATTCTGGGACCGGCTCCGTGACGGTCTCCGCCGGCTGCATCACCGCCCATAAGCCCCGCAGTTGCGGTTTCTCTGTTGGGGATGAGTCGGCCGTTTCATCGTCCGCCGGAGTCGCAGCCATCGCCCGGATTCTCCGTCGGAACGGGGGAAACGATCGAACCGTCTCGTTGACCGTCGATTCAACATCAGCCTTGATCGAGCGTGGACCGTCCCAAGGCCACATCGAACTCGCTCACGGCCGGCACGAGCATCGCATACGCGGTGAAGCCGTACGCGACAGAAATGAACAGGCACACGCCCAACGTTTGTCCGAGCAGAAAGCTGGTGATGGCGTAAAAGGTACAGAACGGTAGCACCGCGGAAGCGAGCGACAGCGCGGGCGACGGATTGCGATGCGTCAACATCGCCCACAATCCCAGGCTTCCCCCCAGAATGAAGACCAGGAAACTCGGCAACTGCACGGCGAACGAAGACCGCGCCTGCACGATGAGCAGCATGCAGAGGAAAATGCCCACGAACAGGAAAAACATCGTGGCCAGACTGTTCGCGATCGCCGCGCGGGAGCTGCCGTAGGTCAAGCCGAAGTGCAAGCCCAGCATCGCCGCAAAGAGCGTGAGCACCGCGAAGCCGATGAAGAGATAAGTCGCGTTCTCGGCGGAAATCCGGCCCATCGCCGCTTGCCAGAGGAGAAAGAGCACCGGTGCGACGGTGACTTCCAGTGTGTTGAAGAGAATCCCGCCAAGTTTACCGTACACGAATTCCTTCGCGGAGAGTTCCGTCACGAGCAGGAGTTCCAGCGTGTTCGCATCGCGCTCGCTGGTCAGCGCCGTCACCGCCTGTGTATTGACCAGCAGCAGCGCCAACAGACCAATCGCGATGAAGGCGAACCCGGCGGGCGGCACCATCCCCAGAACCAGCGGCGCGTTGGCGGGAACGTCGGCAACGACATAAGCCAATGCCGCCGAAACGGCCAGATAAGCCAGCTTGATAAACACCGTCTTGCGACCGTAAGCCCGCGTCATCATCTCGCGCCAGATGACGGGGTTTTCCCACACAGCGCGGGCGTTGCGGGTGCGTTCGCTCTCCCCTTCGGCTTCGGTCCGGGATTCGGTCAACGTCCGGGAGGGATTCCAGATTCGCAGCTGGATCACGGTCGCGAGCAATAGCCCGATCGCCAGCAGACCCAGATCCAGCACGCTCCACATCGTCGCCGTCGCAAACTGTGGCATGTTCAACGGATTGAGCACGGTCAGCACCGCACGGAACGGATTCAGGGGCGCGGCCCAACTGGCGGACGTCAGCCACAGGATGGCTTCCACAACGGCCAGCCAGAGCACGACGCCGATCAGCGCGATCGCCAGCGTCTGAAACGTCTTCTCACGCCAGAAGGCGACGAGCGTCCCCCAGGCACCACATGCGACACTCACGGTGAACGAAATCGCCAGCACGCAGGCAATCTGCGTCTGCGAGACACCACCTAGCCACGACACCAGCACGAAGACCGGGTACGAGATTCCAACCAGCAACAATGGCAGCAATAGACTCGCCAGCAGCTTTCCGAGAACCAGTTCGGCGTCGCGCAAATCGGTCATTAGCAGGAGCAGCAGCGTCCGGCGGTCCTTCTCCTGTGCGACGTTTCCCGCGGCAAACAGCACGGAAAAGAACATCACCAGCGTGATCTGCGTGAGGGTAAACACCTGAAAGACGAGCTCGCCGAAGCGCGCAAAATCGGCGAGGTTCCGCACCTGCTGCCAGCCGAACGTGACTTGGGCCGCGGTGTACATCAGCACGAACAAGGCACCGAGATAGCCCGCGCGGAGCAGAAAATGTTTTACCTGCCGCGGAGTGACGAGCGCTTCACGAACGAGCAACGGGCCGGCAAACACAGTGCAATGTCCCCGTGGAATCGGATGAATCTCGGGAGTATACCGCGGATTCGACTCTCACGACCACTACGCCCAAAGAAAGAGCCCGGAGAAAACATTCCCCGGGCTCGCGTCATTTTCCACCGATTCGGTGGCTCAGGCGAACAGTTGGTCCACCACCTTGCCGCCGTCGACAATCTTCATCGGGCGACCGAGCGGGCTCATGTTTTCCTTCGCCGGATTGACCTTCAATGCGTGGCAGATCGAGCAGAACAGATCCGGCACCTCGACCGGGGTGTGATCAACGGCGGTGCCGTCTTTCGTCGATGCCCCGATGACTTGACCGCCCTTCACACCGCCGCCGGCAAGAACGGCGTTGAACACGCGCGGATAGTGATCACGGCCACCACGCGGGTTGACCCGCGGCGTGCGTCCAAATTCCCCCATCCAGGCGACGAGCGTGGTTTCGAGCATCCCGCGGTCTTTCAGATCGCGAATCAGCGCCGCGAATGCCGGATCGACCTGACCCGCCAACCGCGTGGTGTTCTGGAAATTGTCCTGATGGGTGTCCCAATTGCCGTGACGGACTTCGACGAACGTGACGCCGGATTCGATCAGCCGCCGCGCAAGCAGGCACCCGCGTCCGAATTCCGTGTCACCGTACGCACTCCGTGTGGCGGCGGATTCCTGCGAGAGATCGAACGCCTTGGTTTTCGGGCTGAGGACGAGTTTCGCGGCTTTGTCATAGATCCGGCGATGATTCTCAACGACCGTTTCGCCCCCGCGTTCGGCGAATTCCGTCTCCAGTTTTCCGAGCAGGCCCAGCCGGCGCTGGAACCGGGCTTCCGTGGTACCGGTCATCACGTTATCCGGCATGCGGTTGGGATCATTCACCTGAAAAGGCTCGTAGTCGACGCCGAGGAACCCGGCGCCGACGGTCCCCTGCCGATTCCCGCCGATACCGACGACCGAAGGAATCTCATGCGGCCCGTGAGCAAGTTCGCGGGCAATGTTGGAGCCCAGGCCCGGGTGCTTTACTGAGCCCGACGGGATGTAGCCCGTGTGCAGTTGATATGTCGCGCGATCGTGCTGGCCTTCCTTGTTCGTCATCGAACGGATGACGGCCAGTTCGTTCATGACCTTCGCGGTTTCCGTCCAGGTGTGTGCAATCTGGATCCCCGGCACGGCGGTGTCGATGGCCTTCGTTTCGCCGCCGTTATCCGTGCCCGGCTTGGGATCGAACGTTTCCAGCTGGCTCGGACCGCCCTGCATCCAAAGCAGGATCATTGCGCGGCCGCGCTGTTTCAACTCGTCCGCGCGGATGGTCACCACATCGCGAAAGCTCAGCGTCCCGGACGCCAGCGCTGCGGCGGACACCGTGTGCAAAAATGCCCGCCGGGAAACCGAATTCTGCGTCAAGCATACGTCTTGCTGCCAGGTGGTGAACATGGAAAAGTCCTCGTCAGTTGTCATTTGTCCGTGGCCAGTTGTCCGTGTCATCGTTGAGAGTGATGATCCAAGCTGGTCGTTGCCTATTCTCTGACAACTGACCACGATCCACTGACAACTACCTCTTCGCCAAAAACTCACTGCTGTTGAGCAAACCCCACAGAATATCTTCGTAGGCTTCCGCACGATTGCTGGTTTCGCGGAGATAGGTTTGACAGACTTTGAGCTCGCGATCCGACGGCTCTCGCGATAACGCCAGTAGGTAAACCTCGGCGATGGCGTCCTGATCGTCGCTGTATTTCCGGACGATCTCGCTCAACCGGTTGTTACCGACGGCTGAGACCGCGCCGCGGAACTGTGGCGTGTTCATCATGAACAGCGCCTGCTGAACGTTGCCGACGATGTCTTCCTGCGGCGTCGACGGATCATGGCTGAAGATGGCATGAAACTGATTGCGCGGGGATCGCAACGCTCCGTACGGCCCGCCCATCATGCCGGCAGCCCCCCGGTTCGTCTGATCATTCAGACCGAGAATCGTCACGAGCGCGTTGAACAACTGGTCGGCGCGGAGATGCGTCGGAGTCTGTGCCGCGAAGGGTAGTTCCACGCTCGATGCCGATTTCGAGCGTACCGCCCGTTGATACGTTTCCGTGAGCGCAACCGTCTTGATCAGCCACTTCACGTCGTAATGATTTGCGACGAATGCCTGAGCGAGCGTGTCGACGACTTCCGGATATCGCGGCGTGCGCGTCGGCCCGAGATCGTCCACCGGCATGTAGAAGCCTTCTCCCAGCATTTCGTGCCAGACGCGATTGATGATCGCCCGTGCGAACCACGGGTTCTCCGGGTTGGTGAACGCCTTGGCCGCGGCCCCACGGCGATCGAGATCCGTCATTCCGACTGCCGGCTGCGACTGATCCACGAAGAACCGGGGATTGATCTGCGTGCCGCGTGAGGACGGGTCCTGCAGGTCCGGCATGTAATATTCGGCGGAAGCGCGGCGTTGCATCGGCGGGTCGGGCAGCTTCTTCATTTCTTCGACCGACAGCAGGCCATCTTTGTTGCTGTCACCAACCTCGATCAGCCGGTCGAAAATCCGTGCGAATTGTCCGCCGCCGGGGCCGCCTTCGGCTTCCTGCTTGCTGAGTTTTCCGTCGCGGTTGCGATCCAGGAATGACATCAGGCGTTCGGGATTCTCACGAATCTGCTCGGGGCCGCCACCGCGGCGGTTGTCCATGTTCACCGAGACGACTTCAAAACTTCGCTGCATTCCGTCTTCAACCACCGGCCGCAACGCAGTGCGCGGGAAATACGCCGCGAGTTCATGGAACTGCTGCCGCTTCCACACATCGGATGGGTGATCATGACAGTTCGCACATTGGATTTGGATTCCCAGGAACACGCGGCAGGCTTCCGCGGCGACTTCCGCCGGTTGGGAATCGTGGGCGAAGAACAGAGCGGTGGCACCGTTCTCACGCACGTCCCCCGTCGCGGTGAGCAGCGCGGTGACAATTTCATCCCAAGGCCGGTTCGCATTGAGTTGCTCGGCGATCCAGTCTTCGAACGCGACGTAACCCAACCGGGCCCGCTGATTAGTGACATTCATGAAGATCACATCGCGATAGTACCCGCCCCAATTGCGGCCAAAGTCGGGCGAAGCCAGTAACTGGTCGATGACCGCGGTCCGTTTGTTCGGGTCCGGATTCAGCCCGAAGAGCGTGACTTGCTGCGGCAACGGCGGGCGGCCGGTGAGATCAAACGACACGCGCCGCAGAAAATCTTCGTCGACGCACCGCGGCGCGATCTCGACCTGGGACGAGGTCAGTTCGCTGCGAATCAGGCGATCAACCGTTTCCGCCACGCTTTGGGGACTCAGCGGCGTCTTCTCAGCAGCCAAAACCTGCGGAACCATGCCCGCCAGCATCAAAGCCGCAACCACCCAGACGGATTCAGCGCGACGACGCATGGTGCACCCCGTAGAGGGAAAGGAAGAGCAATCGGCTTGAACGTGTTCACCGACGCATTCTGGCAGATTCAACCCCGACTGGGGAACAAGAGTTTCGTGGAACGCCAACCTGAAGCGAAAATCCAGAAACGCCTTCGTAGTTTCCCGCATTACGTGCCACTGTACGCCAGTATCAAGAGCGGGTGCCCCGGGATGTCAGACGGTGTGAGTGCAAAGACCCCGGCGCTCCCGCTACCATAGTGATTCCGATGTCCTGTTCTGCATTGGATTCCGCTGCTGATTTTCACCATCGCGAAATGAACTGCGTCTCCAGAACGCCAGAGATCGTCACTGGCGTGACTGCGGCCGCCTGTGAGGATGCGCATGGCCGTCAAAATTCGTTGTCCCGGCTGCGAAAAAGTGCTCACCGTTCCGGATACGGCCCGGGGGAAGGCGATCAAGTGCCCCAGCTGTTCCGAGAAGGTGTCCGTCCCGGCGGCGAAAGAAGTCCCGGCGGCTAAGCCGAAGGCCAAGAAAGTCGCTGCCGATTCCGAGGCGTCGCTGCTGGCGTTCGATCTCAGCAAAGCAGAAGACGCCAACGCCCGGGTCTGCCCGAAGTGCGGGTACGACATGACGTACCTCGATGAAGAGTCGACGGAATGCCCGGAGTGCGGCACCGATATCGCCACCGGGGGCATGGGCGAAAAGGCGCGAAAACGCGCGCTGCGCGGCCCCGATCCGGACAAGTTCTACAGCACGATGTGGAGCGACCAGTGGAAGTTCGTCTTCCGGCATCAGGGCCTGGCCTGGCGCACGGTGCTCTACGTCTTTGTCGCTTCGGCGATCATGTTCACAATGGCGTTCAGTTATCTCTACGTCCCGTTGTGGCCACCGCGGATCTTCTTTGCACTGATGACAACCGTGGCGGGGATGATGATTCCCGGATGGCTGTGGTTTCTTGACCAGGAAATCATTAAGGGAACATTAGAGAGAAAAGATAAGCTCAAACGGATTAATATGGACTTCTTCCTCTGCAGTGCGCTGGGGGTGAAGTGGGTTTTATGGCATTTCTGTGTTGTATTACCCATCATGATTATCCCGGTGGGACTCTTATGGTTCCTGAATATGCCGCCGCTGATCATCGGCATCGTGGCGGGAGTCCTGTATCTGCCGGCGCTGCCGATGATGTCGATCGCCATGGGTCACATGGTGATGCCGCATCAGGAAAACGGCTTCATGATCTGGAAGCTGGCCCCCGCGTGGTTCAAGGCGTTTGGCGCGACCGCCCTGTGGACGGCCCTGCTCATCGGCGTGCACATCCCCGTGATCGCCTGCGTGGGTGTTGCTGCCGGATTGTACGGCCCGTCACTCAATCGCATGGCAACGCTGATGGACGAAAACGCGGCGATCTATCGTGCCAAGCGACAGACAGAAATTGGTGACAAGAAGGAAAAGGAAGCTGCCGCCAAGAACCCGCTCGTGCAGCGCGAGTTCCACAAGGTGGACTACACGCCGATCATCGTGCCGAGCTTGTTATGGACGTTGGGATGCTTCCTGCTCGGTTACCCCGCGGTGTATATCATGCGGCTCAACGGCCAGCTGATTTATTACTTCCGCGATCACTTCGACCTGCAGGCGATCGAGCGGGCGTATAAGTACAAGGCGACGCTGCCTCGTCCGGGAGAAGAAGAGGAAGAAAAAGTCAAGCCGATGAAAATCGTGCTGCTGGAGGCCGTGGTCGGCCTGGTGGTCTTCCTGATCATCGGCACTGTCGGCGGCTATGTGCTGGCTTCGTTGAATAACAAGCCGATTCTGGAAGGCATCATCAACGGCATCGACTGGGGTTTCCGCGTGGCGATGTTCAGCGGCTTGAGCATGATCGCTAAGGAAGCCTGGGACTACGACACTGTTTGGGGACTGGTTTGCTCCAGTCCCACTGCGCTCGTCGTCATCAGCGCGATCCTGATTTTTGTCGCCGTGCTCACCGCGAATCCTGTGTTCGCCTTTATCGCGATGGGGACGTTGGGACTGGCGGTTCTCGGCGTCATTGCGATGGTCGTCTTTGTCGTCAAGAACTGGGAGCAGGCACGCGGCGGATGTCTGCTGGCGCTGATGGGCTTCTTCTGCTGGTGCATGGTGCTCGCAGTGGCCGTCGCCGCCGTCGGTATGGCGATGTTCTCGGAACTGAAAAACGTCCCTGGCGGAGCGGGCCAGAACGGTGCACAACCGCCTGGCCAGGCGGCTCCGCTGGATCCCGGCATGATGCAGCCGGGAATGGCTCCCGGACAACCCGGAATGCCCGCACCGGGGATGGCGCACGGGCAGCCCGGTATGCCAGCTCCCGCGGCCGACCCCGCCGCGGCAACGCCTCCGTAATCCCCGCTCACCTTCACAGGAAACGTGATCATGTCCCTTGATCGCCGCTCGTTTCTCACCACGACATCGGTTGCCGCCGGTTTAGCGGCACTGCAGCCGTCGCTCTTCGCCGCCGAGGATTCCGCCGCTGAACTGAAGAAGATCGGCAAGACGCCGCACACGAAATTCGCCGTCAACTGTGAGATGTGGTGGACGAAGCTGCCGTTTCTCGAACGGGTGAAGCAGACGGCGGCACTGGGGTTCCCCGCGCTGGAGTTCTGGCCGCTCGCCGGAAAGGATCTCGACGCACTCGCATCGTTGACACAGGACCTCGGCGTTGAGATCGCCCAGTTCACCGCGTGGGGCTTCAAGCCCGGCATGAACGATCCGAAGAACCACGACGATGTCGTGAAGACCATCAAAGACGCTTGTGTCGCCGCCAAGAAGTTGAAATGCAAGAAAGCGTGCGTCGTCGCCGGCGATGATATCCCAGGCATGTCCCAAACAGAAATGCACGCCAACGTGATCAAAGCGCTGAAGAGCGTTGCCAGGATCGTCGAAGACAACGATTTGACACTGATTCTCGAACCGATGAACATCCGCGTCGATCACAAGGGGCACTGCCTCTATGGCAGCGGTCCCGCGATCAAGATCTGTCAGGAAGTCGATTCCTCGCATGTGAAGATCAACTGGGATCTTTATCACATGCACATCACCGAAGGGGACCTCTGCGGACATCTGCGCGAGGGAATGAAGACGAAGACGATCGGCTATCTGCAGCTCGCTGATCATCCGGGCCGTAACGAACCCGGCACAGGCGAGATTCATTACAACCGCGTGTTGAAGGAAGCCTACGACCTTGGCTACCGTGATTACGTCGGCTTGGAATGTCGCCCGACGGAAGAGATTGCCGCCGCAAAACGAGTCGCCGCCGCCGACGTGTGGTAACTCGGTAGCCTCGCGGTCAGGACGTTCCGATCATCGCTTTGCGGTTTCGCGCCACGCACATTGAACCGGCGGTCTCCTTACTCCAACCGATCGCCAACAACGATGATCCGCCCGCGGAGGAAGTCCGTGGTGGACATCGGACGTTTGGCTTCGGGGTGCACACGCTCGATGCGAAGCGCTCCCTCACCACAGCGCACGCTGAAGGAATTCGCAGCCACATCGATCACCGTTCCGGGAGAAGCAATCCCGGCGGAATCGATCACGGTTCCATCCAGAATCTGCAGACGCAACGGCGGCTTGCCGTCTGAGATCAATGTGGTAAACGGCCCCGGCCA
>DASRYX010000586.1:0-1801 GCA_035686985.1 Planctomycetaceae bacterium
ATTACATCCGCCGCGGGAACACATTCTGAAAGCGGCCCGCTGGGTGATTCGCACCACGATTCAGCAAACACCGTCTGACATCGGCCAGCGTTATACATTCTTCAGCCATGTCGGGAACGCAATGGCGTTATGGCGCAAGACGCACCCGGCCGATTTCTGGATGAAGTGGGAAGCCGATCATCCAGGCTGGGTCGATCAACCCGCGGACGCCACAGCCGTGCTTAACCGGTAAGGCGATGCTTACTGCGGCAGGTGTGCTTCGAGCTGCTCTTGCAGCAACTTGGAGACGACCTCGTTCCCATACCGGGTGAGGTGTCGATCAGCATAGTAATAAAGCTGCTTGCCGTTCGTTTTCCATTCGGCTTGGAGATCGGGTAGCAGATCGATCATCGGCACGCCGAGCCGTTCGCAACTCGTGCGGAGCCGGTCCTGCACATCGAATTCGAACGGTCCGATGTTTTTAATCACCGCGGCGGGATCGACCTGGTTGTGATCGGGCAGCGACACCACCACGAGTTTGGTCTGCAGGTCGTCGGCTCGGCGATGCAGCATGTCGAGATAGCGCTCGGTGATCGCCCACGCTTCGTTGCGCTGCTCTTCGGTCGTGATCCGCCGGTCTTTGGCACCGATGAACCGGTAGCGGGCGCCCTTCAAGCCCTCTTTGACCATCGCTACGAGATAGGAAGTCGTCCAGCGACTCTTCGCCGACTTGGTCGCCGTCGGCAACTCGGCCAGGGGATCGAAGTCGGCCGGGACGTCATCGACGCGGGTGACTTTGCCCTCGGGAGAAAGTGCGAACTCCGGGATCGCGCGGCAATAGTTGTCTTCGGGATCATTCCAGAAAAAGACCAGCACCGTCAGATCGGGACGGAACTGAGCGCCGAACTGATCCAGAACCGCGAGGCTGTTGCGGGTTCCGTAACCATTCGCGCCGCCATTGGCGACTTCGTAGTCGCGCCACGTGGTGGTCAATCGACCCACGAACGTTTCTTCGTCACCGGCTCCGAGTCCGTACGTGAATGAATCACCGAGAAACAGCACACGGCCGCGAACCGCAGCAGGACGCTCCGCGGTGAAGACTTTCGTCCCCCGCTGTCGCTGGGCCGTGTGATGGAAATCATGCGCGTATTCGGGGGTTTCCAGTCGCCCCGCAACACCGGCCAGCGGCGCGTAGCCGTAACTGGGATGCGGGCCCCACGCGGGTGTCGACAACAGGCTCGGCGGCGTCCATACCATCCGCAGAGCCAGTTCACCCGTCACGAGGGCAAAGCCGATAGCCATCAAGAGCGCGACAAGCTTGACGGTCCAGCGGACCGGGCGGCGGCGTGGTGCCGCGCTATGATGTTCGCGCGGGGGCGATGCCTGTTCGACAGTTACCGCAGACACGTTCGGTCCTCCTTGACCGCCAGCAATGGGACCGCGCTGCAGACAACGCGGAGTCGCGTTCTATCCCAATTTCTGCGTCGCAACAACGGCAATTCCGGTTGCCGCATGGATAGTCAGAGCAGCGGGAGATCGACGACCTGATTTGTCGAAGCGCTGCGGGACACCGCTTCGGTGAACTCCATCCCGGCGACACCAATCTCGAAGGTGTTCAGCTTCACCGGTTCTTCACCGCGGATGGCCCCGACGAATTCCTCTTCCACGCGCCATTGACCGCGCCGATCAAGCGGGACTTCCAGGCGGCGCAGTTCGGCGTCACCGAACCGGCCAATCCAAAGTTGCTCGTCGTCCGCCCGAAAGACGATCTTGATCGTCCCGGACGTACCATACAGATGAATCTGTTTGCCGGGGCCAAAGA
>DASRYX010000587.1:0-5542 GCA_035686985.1 Planctomycetaceae bacterium
CGTCATCTACATTGGGGATGGCATCGTTTCTTCAGGCGACACCGATGCGTCCAACTTTGTGAAACGGATCAACCTGCTTTTCGGGGCGAAAGACAACGGACCGCGACGAACGTTCCATGCAATCGGTGTCGGTAACACGACGGAAATGATCGCGCTGCGCGGGATCGCGGTCAGCGGCGGCGGTTCGGTTCGCATGATTGCAGGAGAGCAGACGCCCGCGGTGGTCGCGACCGAATTGCTCAACGAAATCGCGCAGCCGGGACTGCGGGATCTGCAGGTAGAGTTCAAAGGCGTGAAAATCGCCGCGGTTGATCCCGAGCGGCTGCCGAATCTCCCCGCGGGGACGCAGCAGATCCTGACAGCCCGTTATCTGCCGCAGGGAACCGATCAGCACGGCGAAATCATTGTTACCGGCAAACGGGGCAAAGACACCGTGCGGTTCGCCGCGAAGATCGACTTCCGGGATGCCGAAGCGGGCAACTCGTTCATTCCGCGGTTATGGGCCCGGTCTCACCTGGATCATCTGCTCAATCAGGGGAGCAGTCCGATGATTCGCGATGAGATCATCGCGCTGTCCGAACAGTTTCACATCATCACGCCGTATACGTCGTTGCTCGTGCTGGAGACCGACGCCGACCGGGAGCGCTTCGGCGTCAAACGTCGGTATGAGATGCGCGATGGCGAGCGATTCTTCGCCGAGGGTCGCGACGCGGCTCAGTTTGAACTGTTGCAGGCCCAGATGAAGCGGGCCGGTGACTGGCGGCAGGGATTGCGGCGGCAAGCGCTCCTGAGTCTCCGCAACTGGGGCCGGGATGCAGACGCGTTTCACGAGGAAACGGCGATGCTCAATCAGCGTCGGCGTTACAACAGCAACATGCCGTCCTCATCCGTGTCCGGCCCGCGCGGCGGGTCGTATTACGACAACAGTGGGATTGACGGGTTGTACGAAATCAACGGAGCGGCGTTCGGGCGTCTCGCCGGCTTCGGCAGTGGCGGTGGTAGCCTCGGGGCTGAGTTCGAGTTTGCCCGACCCGAGGATAGCCTGTCCCAGCTCAACTTTTTCAGCGAGGACGCTCCGGAAGAGCTGGCGAAGTCGATCAAGGATGCGGAAGTTTTGGGGGAAGAGCGTCTCGCGGACGATACGACACCGTTCCAGACGTGGGACACGGAGCCCGACAGCCCGTTCGATGGGGATCGGAAGCAACTCGATGCAGCAGCGAAGCCGATGGACGCGCGGCTCGGGATCTTGAAGGCCGAGCGTGGGTTGTTCGAACGCCTGGAGGCGAAGGATAAGACTTCGTTCCTTGGGCGTCGCGGCGGTCGATTGGTCGCGGGACAACTGGCCGCTGAACCGAGAGGTTATGCAGGCTTCGCTCAAGCCAGCGATTTCGCGTGGTTCAATACCTTGTTCCCGCATCTGCCGATGCCGTCACGACCGGCAGAAGTTCCCGTCCCCAAAGACTGGACGCCGGAAGCGATCGCCATTTCAGAAAGCCTGCTGCGAACGGCAGCCCTCAAGCAGCGTGCGGGTGGCTTGGAACTGCGTCGGACCACCGATTCGTTCGACCCGCGCTGGCAGCGCAAATCGGGACAAGATCGTGATCTCGTTCTGGTCTCACCGCGGGAATGGCTGTCGCGGACACTGAACCCCGGTGTCGACGTCATCGTGAATTACTGCCGCGCTCAGGAACGCGGTGTCTTCTCGTCGATGCTGCAACTCGGCCGTCGTCGCGCGGCGGTGGATGCGGATCGAACCGAAGCGCCGCTGGGCCTCAGCGATCACTCGCTGACACCGCTGCATCACTCATATCACCATTACACGGCGAAGACGGAGCCCGCCGGTGACAATCAGACCTGGCTGATTCTTTCATATCCGAATGCGCAGCAGACCGAACGGTGTCTGATCGACACGGCGCGGCATGTCCTGTTGCGGCGTGAGTATCACGTCGACGGCAAAAAAACCTTCACGGTCACCTTTGATGATTTCATCGAAATTGACGGCCGCTGGTGGGCTCGGAAAGTCGTGCAGACCGACGACCGGGATCGGGTGACCTCGCAGACCGTGTTCACCATCGAGACGATCACCGACGAGCAATTTCAGCAACGGCTGAATACGGAACTGGCACCGCTGCCGCAGGTGCAACTCGTCGCGCTGCCCTTCGTGACGCTGAAGAAAGCCCGACAGGCAATCGCTGAGGGGCGGGCTAACTTCGACGATCACTGGCGGATGCTGCTCCACGATTTCTCGCTGCAGCAATGGGATGACCTCGGCCAAGATCTCGCGGCGATCGAAGCCGCGGCCGTCAATAAGCCGGGCTTGAAGTGGCTGCGGATCATGCTGAACGCGGTCACCCGGCGTAAAGAAGAGGCCCGGCAGGCGTACCTCGCGGAAGCCCGCAAACTGGTCGACGCGCCGCAGCCCTTTGATCTGCCCCTCACCACGTTCATTCTGAACCAGACGTACGGCATCACCGCGTGGAATGAATTTCACGAACTGGTCGAAATGGTGAAGCCGGTCTATTCGCGCCAACCGGCCGAGCACGAGGCGCTGGTGACTTGGGATGATTTTTACCTGCGTTGTCTCGACGCACTGCAGCGGAAGACCGAGGCTTTGGAACTCGCGCGACAGCGCAGCACCGCGCAGCCCTGGCATCTGCACTGGCAGACCGATTACGCCGCCCGGCTGTTCGCCGCCGGTCAGACCGAGGCGGCGTACGCCTGGCTGCAACAGGAGCTCGATCGCAAAGTCGAACGCCCTGTTCATGAGGACGAAACGCTGCGCACGGCGATTGTCGAGCAGTACCGTCAGCAGGCCCGGTGGACCGATCTGGTCGAGTTCACCACCTCGTGGATTGCCCGCGAGCCCGCCACGCAGTCTTATCACTCGCCGTATGCGATTCATCTGTCGGCACTTGTCTACGCGGGAAAACTCGATGCCGCTTATGCGCTCGGTGATCAGTGGTTGAAGGACGCGCAGCACGAAGGACCGTTGCCTTTGCCGGTGCAGGCGCGATTGAATGCAGCTTTAAATTTCGCCACGGGTAGTGCGTACCAGTTATCCTTCTACCGGATGCCGGCCCGCTGGCAGGAACCGCTGGCCGCATTGGCCCGTTATTACGTCAAGCACTCGGACGATCTCAGCACGCTGCAGCGCGCGGTGAGTCACCATCAGTTCTCGGAAACCGACGTCGCCGATGAACTCCGCGGCGAATGGTTGCGAATGCTGCAAGCCGACGCGGAACATCTCAGCCCCGCGAAATTGCAGACGCTGGTGGGATGGACGCTCAACGGCCGGATGCAGTTAGAGGAACCGATTCAGGGACGCAAGCAACTCGTTGCCAGTGAGATCCCCGACGACATCTGGTCAGGAATCGCCGCAACAGTCGAAGCACGTTGGAAAGCCGCAGAAAAGCCGGCGGATCGCCATGTGCTCGGCGAAGCGCTGCGTTCGATTTACTCCACACGATTTCGTGCGAAGCTGCTCCCGTTCCTCCGATTGCGACTGCAGACGGCGCCGCAGGAACATGTCCTGACTTACCGTCGGGCGCTGTTCGATGAATTGCTCGCGACAACCTGGACAACGGAGGGCGAAACGGAATCGTTCGCGCTGTTGCATCAACTTAGCGACACCCCGCACCTGCATCAACGACTGGAAGCACAGCTCCCATTGCTCTACCGCTGGGTCGAGGCCATGGTCGGAAACCGACAAACGGTCGCGCAGAAAACGTTGGAAGATGCGGGTGAGTTAAACAAGCTCACCCGCCAGCAACTCGCGGCGAAGAAGACTGAGTTCCGCGCTTCCGCACTCCGCAGCGTGGCCACGCACCTGAAGGAGTTACTGCCGCAGGAATCAGAACCGCTCGCCGCCTGGGTTCGCCTGGAGCGTCAGTGGCTCCTCGGACAACTCGGTGAAGAACTCACCGAAGCCGAAGCGACGGCTTGGGAAATCCTGGGCGAAGTTCCACCGGCCCGGGCTCTCCCGAAGGATGACGCAGAGGAAATGTCCGTCGACCCGAATGCTCCGGGCGTTGCGGGCAATGATCTCGACGCCGAGTGGAAGGTCGTTTTTCAGGATCTGCTGCAACGCCGTGCACTTACGACCGTCATGGCTCTCGCAGCGCGGAAGCAAGCGAAGCCGGAGTCAATCGATCGTTTGTTCAAATACCTCGACGCCGGAATCGCGCAGGGAGGCGATGCGGCCGAAGTCTGGCGGAAGGAAAAGTTGCGCCTGCTGGTCGCACTGGATCGGCCGGACGATCTTGACCGGCAATTGCGCGAGTGGATTCAAACCGACCACAGCACCGCGCCGTGGAAAGTTCTTCTCGCTCATCTGCAGGCCGAGCGCGGCCAGATCACCGAGGCCATCACCCTGTTCGAAGCCGTGGAAAAAGACAAGCTGCTGACCTACGGTGATTACCGTCACTTGGCCGATTGGTACCTCGTGGCGAATCGTCGGGCGGACTCCGAACGCGCCAAGCTGGAAGCAGTCCTGCAGACGCCGGAACACATCCTCTCGAACACCGTGCAACAATCGCGGTACCGCTGGACACGGACCGACATTCCCCTGCCGAGTGAACTCGACGAGAACACGCTGCTCATCTACCGGGCGTTGTTCCGCAAGTCGGCGAACCCGGAGAACTACCTCTACTCTCTGCGCGAGCACTACACCGCCTGCCGTGACTTCCGGCTGCTGCAGATGGTGCCAGAAGCGATGCTCGGGCGCACCCCGCAACAGGTCTACAACTTCATCCAGAACCTCAGCGGGGTGCTTCACGAACTGCGGAACGAAGCTACCGCCGATGAAATCATTGCGACCATTGCCAAGCTGCGCACGCCGGAACGCACGCCAACGGATCTCCGGGCGCTCGACCTGCTGGAAGCCTTGGTCGAACGGCAATCGTCGGAAGTGTTGAATCAGCCGGGACCGCACGTCGATGCGGCGCTCGCCGCGCTGAAACGGGCGTTTGATCGTGACTGGCAGCCCGGTGAACCCGTGGCGATGGCCAACTTCCTCTACCAGCTCGGCGGTCTGACACAAGCCCCGCTGAAAGACGAACAACTTCGGGAACTTCGCGTGCTGCAACAGCAGTCGGCCGATGATCCGCGCGCTCACCTGCAGATCACCACTCATCTCGCGAACCTGCTCGGCTGGCGCTACAACCAGAACGACATCGCCCTCCGCGAGATGGAAGCCGAAATCCGCAGCTACTCCCAACGGCACGATGGTCGCTGGCCGCACCAGGACCACCAGAACCTCAGCGATTACATCAGCCTGTTCCAGGGAGCCGGACAACATGCCGCGGGCGAAGCCGTCCTCGCCAAGTTCCGCGAGGTCGCTGAACATGAGGAACAGCGGCGGTGGTTCGATTTCCGCCTGATGACGCTCTACAACCACGCGCTGGAACATCAGGGAACCGTCTCGCTCGGGACCGGAGACGAACTCTTTGCCAGGCTCATGCAGCGCGTGTTGCGGGATCTGGACGCCGCACCGAATGAAAATGTTCGTTACGAATGGGTCAGCCAGATTGTCAACACGTTCAAC
>DASRYX010000588.1:0-6827 GCA_035686985.1 Planctomycetaceae bacterium
TCACAACGGCGTAAAAGCGTTTCTCTCGCAACTTGCCCCGGAGACCGACCGTGCGTGTGCGGCGCTGCTCGCTGATCTGAAGCAGCGGGGCATGCTCGACGAGACGCTGATCATCTGGGGCGGTGAGTTCGGCCGCACGCCGATGGCTCAATCGAACAAGGGGGATGCCGGTCGCGATCACCACATGATGGGCTTTTCGATCTGGCTCGCGGGCGGCGGTATCAAAGGTGGGGTGAGCTACGGCAACACCGACGAGTTCGGTTACCACGCCGTCGAGAACCGGATGAGCATCCATGATCTGCACGCCACGATGCTGCATCTCATGGGTGTCGATCATCGCCGGTTTACCTACCGCTTCCAGGGGCGTGATTACCGTTTAACCGATGTCGCCGGTGAAGTGATTTCGCCGTTGCTGGCGTGACACGTGTTGCCGACCAAAGAAAACGGCCCGGCGTGAAGGACGTCGGGCCGTTCGTTTCTATGAGGCAAGCAAACGGACTATTTCGGAGCCGCGCCGCCGCCGGCAGCACCACCGGTTCCGATGGCACCGCCACCGGCGCCCGCACCAGTGCCAGTCCCGACACCACCGCCGCCCGCGCCTGCCCCTGTGCCAACGTTCGGCCCACCGGCTCCGGCACCGGTTCCAATATTAGGTCCACCCGCACCGGCCCCGCTTCCAACTGGCGGCCCACCAGCACCTGCGCCCGTTCCAATGGCCGGGCCACCCGCTCCGGCACCGCCGGTCCCAACGCCCGTTCCACCAGTTCCAGCACCGCCTGCGCCGATCCCCGGCCCCGGCGTCACGCCGCTACCGGCTCCCGGAATACCACCGGTGCCCGTGCGCGGCGATGCGGCCGGCGCAACCGGACGGCGGGCGTTCGCCCCGCTGGTTCCCGGCGTCAGCCCCGGACCCGTCGCGTTGTTACCACCGGTCTGCACACCACCGCCTGTCGCCCGGTTCGTGCTATTCGCATTGCCGGAAATGTTCGGACGGTTCTGTTCCCGTTGTTCGGCGGTGGGATTCGAGTTGGTAATCGACCCCGGACGCCGGCCGACGGACGGATTCTGACCGTTCAAGCCCGCGCCCGTTCCGCTCGCGTTGCCGGCGTTGTTGTTCGGAAGATTGCCGTTCACCCCCGACCGGTTGCCGACATTCCCCACCGTGGCCGCATTGCCACTCGGCAACGCATCGTCACCGTACGGGATGCCCGTATTGACATCAGGGTTCGTGTTCACGCCATTATTGTTCACGCCGGTGTTATTCACCCCGGCGACACCACCGGCGTTATTGAACGCCTGCTGACCGAACGCGTTGACCATCTGGCCGCGGAATTGCGGCGTCGCAAAGTTGGGCCAGTTGTTGTTGCTGAAGAAAGGCAACGTCTCGAATTGATCGGCCGTCAAACCGAGCTGCAGCTGATTCTGGGCGTTTAATTCGGCCGCACCGAAGGGGATCGTGTAGAGCTGCGCGCCATTGCTGCCGACCAGATATTCGATGTTGCCCTGCGGTCCGATCACGAAATCGGTGATGCTTCCCGCGGCATCGCCATTCTTGAGCACGACATCCGCATTCATCATTTGTGACCAGCGGCGGTATTCGCTGCCGGGGATCGTCGCCCCTGCCCGCCGCGGCGTGTTGGCTTCCGACTGGCTCACAAGTGAACTGCGGTTGCTGTTCTCGTTGCTGTTGCTGCGTGGTGTTCCGGCTCGCTGCGCCCAGGCGGCCGATGAGGTCGCCAGCGCTGCGACGACCGTCCACGACATGATGTGGCTCATTTTCATGAGATCGTCTTTCCTTCCAAAGTGTCCAGTGCCCTCCCTATTTCCGGTCCCGGTGACCGGAAACTGCACGGATTTGAGGAAAGAAGGTGCAGCGCCAATGCCAATGGACGGCCAATTGAGCCGCGAGTCAGGAATGACGCCGCATACGGCGATTTTCGGTACGGCTGTTCACAGTGGGGATCGAACTTCGGGAGTCAAAAGTCAAAAAAGTCTTCCCAAAGCGCCAGCGCGCCTGGAACCCACGACGACCGGCTGGATGCCGATCAAACAGCGTTGAGTGTCAGCGGCCGATCGCGATCAAGTGCTTCGCGCCGCGGATAAAGAGCTGGCCGTCGCTGATTGCGGGTGACGAATACGCCTCTTCGCCCAGCGGGTTCTTTGCCACGACTTTGAATTCCTTGTCCGCGGCGACGACATGTGTCGTGCCTTCGTCGTCGAGAAAGTAGACGTGACCGTTCGCGGCGACGAGCGAACTGCTGTGATGCGGCCCGAGCCGTTCCTGCCAGTGCACTTCGCCGGTCGTCGCTCCGTAGCAGCTGGCGATGCCGCCATCGCTGACGCAGAAGAAATAGTCATTCGCCGCGACCGGCGATGGCACGTATGACACCCCCTTGTTGAGGTGTCGCCATTTGATGTGCGATTCATCGGTGATCTTGCCGGCACCGCGAGGATCGATGGCGATGATGTGCTTGTCCGGGAACCCGCCGGTGATAAACACCAGCCCGGCATTCATGACCGGCGAAGCGACGAACTGTTCGGTGGGACCATCCAGCAGCCACCACTGCTTGCCGGTCCGCGGATCATAGCTCGCCACCGATTTGCTGCCCGACAGAATCATCTGCGTGCGACCGTCGATGTCCCGGATAATCGGCGTGCAATAGCTGCGGGTCTTGTACTCCCGCGGTGTCTTCCACACGGTCTGTCCGTTCGTGCGGTCCAGCGCGACGAGATACGAATTCCCATCGTGGTCGCCGTTCACGATCGCCAGATTCTGAAACAGGACCGGGCACGAACAAAAACCATGCACGCTGGAGAATCCGCCCGGCTTCACGTCCCAGAGGCGGTCGCCGTCCATGGTGAAGGCCACGACGCGGATCTCTTTCTCATCGAGGAACGTGGCGTAGATCCGTTCGCCGTCGGTGACCGGCGTGCCCGACGCCCAGCTGTTGAGTTTGTGCTTCTTCTCGAGCGGCGACTTTTCGACTTCGCGCTCCCAGAGGATTTTGCCGTCGCGGCGATCGAAGGCGACCAGCATGCGACGTTCGCCCGGTTCGTCCGCTCCAGTAATGAAGACACGGTCGTCCCACACGATGGGCGACGAGTGGCCGGTATACGCCAGCGGCGTTTTCCAGGCGATGTTCCGGTTCTCGGGAACATTCCAGGTTGTCGGCACGTCTGTTTCCTGGCTGCTGCCATCGCCGCGCGGCCCACGCCATCCCGGCCAGTTTTCGCCGGACACCGACGTCGCTGCAAGAATCATCCACAGAGCAACAAGACCAGCAGATCGAGGCATCAGTGTCTCGCAGATTGTAAAACCGAGAATTGTTTGATCACTTCGACTAGACAGAAATCCCCGGAAGCCCAGCCTTTCTTAAGGCTGGGGCTCTTCGGTGGATTCCGGCACACGAATAGCATGCCACGCCGACACACCAAAGAAAATCTTCATCGTCAGTGATCCGGAATTTCGACCCGGCCGTTTCCTAACGGTGTTTCAACATGGTATGACGATTCAGACAATTCACCTGCATCACGATTCGGCCCGGCTCTTGGCGCTCGACTCTAGACACTGGACTCTTCTATGGCTTCGTCCACGAGTTCCCCGGCTGTCACCCATCTCAGTGACAACGATGTCCAAGCCATTGACCGCTTGCGGGAGCTTTTCGGCAGGCTCAAGAAAGAACTCGGCCGCGTCATTATCGGCCAGCATGACGTCATCGAGCGGCTCTCGATCTGCATGTTTGCTCGCGGGCATGCCCTGTTGATGGGCGTGCCCGGCCTCGCGAAAACGCTGCTGGTCAGCAAGCTCGCAGAAACGATGTCGCTGAAGTTCAGCCGCATCCAGTTCACGCCTGCCCTGATGCCGATGGACATCACCGGCACCGATATCCTGCAGGAAGGCAATCAGGGCAAGCGCGAGTTCCAGTTCGTGCACGGCCCGGTCTTCGCGAATATTGTCCTCGCCGACGAAATCAACCGCGCTCCTCCGAAGACACAGGCGGCGATGCTCGAAGCGATGCAGGAGCAGAAGGTCACCGTCGTCGGCAAGACCTTTTCTCTCGAGCCGCCGTTCTTCGTGCTCGCGACACAGAACCCGGTCGAGCAGGAAGGCACGTACCCGCTACCGGAAGCACAACTCGACCGCTTCATGTTCCTGATCGAGCTGGATTATCCGAGTGAAGCGGAAGAAATTCTGATCGCGCGGACCACGACTGGTGATGCGTTGCCGTCGCTGGACCACCTGCTGCACGGCAACGAGATTCTGGACCACCAGCACCTCGTGCGACGCATTCCGGTGCCGGACCATATTTATCAGTACGCCGCGAAACTCGTCCGCAAAACGCGTCCACAAGGCACCACCGCCCCGGCGTGGCTCAAGCCGCTGGTGTCATGGGGAGCTGGTCCCCGCGCGGTGCAGTACCTGATCCTCGGTGCGAAGGCTCGCGCCGCACTGCACGGCAGCTACATGGTACGTCTCGAAGACATCCACGAAGTCGCCGTCCCGGTGTTGACCCACCGCGTGATTACGACGTTTGCCGCTCAGGCGGAAGGACTGGACGCGAAGCAGATCGTGAAGAAACTGGTCGCAGAGACGATGGAAGAAGGCTGAGACGGAGCCGGGCCGCATTCATGCAGATCGATCGCCAACAACGCAGCTTCCTCGACACCTCCGTCCTCGCGCGGCTGGCCGGGGTGCCGTTGTTTGCCCGGCGGCCGATGCAGGGCAACGTCTCCGGTCGGCACGCCAGCCCGCATCGCGGCAGCAGCGTCGAGTTCGCCGAGTACCGCAAGTATGTCCCCGGCGACGATCTCCGGCGGCTCGACTGGCGGGCGTACGGCCGGTCCGACCGCTTCTACGTGAAAGAGTTCGAAGCCGACACGAATCTGCGGTGCTGTTTCGTGCTCGACACGAGCGGGTCGATGAACTTCGGTTCCAAAGGCGTCACGAAGATCGAGTATGCCCGGCGGATCGCGGGAACGCTCGGCTATCTCGCGAGCCAGCAGGGAGACGCCGTCGGCTTAGCGTGCGTGGCGAACGGCGTCGTCCACAATCTCCCGCCCAAGCGAAACGCGTCGCACCTGCGATTGGTGTTCGACATGCTCGAACACAGCAAACCGAAAGGCGAAACGCAGCTCGCGGCGACACTGCATGAGCTCGCGGAAACCATCCGACAACGCGCGCTGGTGATCATTCTGTCCGATTTGTTCGTTGAGCCGAATCTGTTGAGCGGCTGCTTTCAGCACCTGCGCTTCCGGCATCACGATGTGGCGGTGTTTCATCTGCTCGATCCACTGGAGATTGACTTTCAGTTCCGAAGGCCGATGCGGTTTCTCGACATGGAAGGTGGCCCGTCCATCTTTGCCGAACCGAATGACATCGCCGATCGCTACCAGAAAGCGCTCGACGGCTATCTCACCGAGATGACGCGGATCGTGCGGGAGTCGGCGATCGATTATCACCGCATTTCGATCGACCAGAGCTACGAGCAGGCACTGGTACGGTTCCTCGTCGGGCGGGCTCAAGCGAAAGGGTTGCGATGAGTTTTCTGCAACCCTGGCTGTTGTGGGCGCTGCCGCTGATCGCGCTGCCGATCATCATTCACCTCATCAATCAGCGGCGGTTTCAGACGATTCAGTGGGCGGCGATGATGTTCCTGCTCGCGGCCCACCGCATGGCCCGCGGGTATTCGCGTCTGCGACAGATCCTGATCATGGCGGCCCGCATGCTGGCGGTCGCGGGCTTGCTGTTCGCCGTCGCGCGACCGCTTGCCAGTGGGTGGATCGGTCTCGCCGCCGGAGGGAAGCCCGACACGACGATCATCCTGCTGGATCGTTCGCCGAGCATGCAGCAGCGCGGCGCGGGATCGGGCGAATCGAAACTCGAAACCGGCAAGAAACAATTGGTTTCTGCTCTAAGCATGCTCGGTTCTGGGCGCTACGTGCTGATCGATAGTGTCACGCAATCGCCGCAGGAGATCGACGCACCGCGGTCATTGCTCAATCTTCCCAATGCGGGATCCGCGAGCGCCCCCGCGGACATTCCCGGATTGATGCAAGCCGCGCATGATTACGTCCGCGACAACCGCGCGGGGCGCACCGAGGTGTGGTTGTGTTCCGATCTCGCCGAGAACGACTGGGCGGCAGACAGCGGCCGGTGGAACTCGCTGCGGGAAGCGTTTCTCGCCTTCCCGCAGAGCGTGCGGTTCCACCTGCTGGCGTATCCGCGGCCAACGAACGATATCGCGATCCGCGTCACCGACGCCAAACGGCAACTCACCACCAACGGCCCGGAGTTGTACGTCTCCTTGAAACTCACGCGCCGCGGCAACACCGGGGAGAAAGTCAGCCTGCCGGTGCAGTTCGAGATTGCCGGAGCACGGTCGACGGTCACGGTGGATCTCGTCGGTGAAGAAACCGACTTGAAGGACCATCGCATTCCGCTCGATGCGAAGCATGAGCGCGGCTGGGGCCGGGTGTCGATCCCCGCCGACGCCAACCCCGGCAACGACGATTTCTACTTCGTCTTCGACAATCCGCCGCCGCGCAAGACTGTAGTGGTTGCCGAAGACCCGCAGGTCGAACGGCCGCTGGAGCTCGCCGCGAGCATCTCGCCCGATCCCACGATGAAAAGCACCGCGGAAGTCCTCGGCGTCGATCAGTTATCCACCGTCGACTGGGATCAAACCGCTCTCGTCTTCTGGCAGGCCCCGTTGCCGACGAACGAGCTCGCCGAGCGCTTGCAGGCCTATCTGGATCGCGGCGGCGAGATCGTCTTCCTGCCGCCGCGCAATCCCGGCGAGGAGCAATTCCTCGGCATGAAATGGGGC
>DASRYX010000589.1:0-10748 GCA_035686985.1 Planctomycetaceae bacterium
GGTATAGAGAATCTTGTCCGGGTCGATGCCGAGCTTCCGGTAGACCGACGAGACGAGATTCTCCGGAGCGTAGACCTTGTCGATCGCCGAGTAGCCGCTGCGATCGGTCGCCCCGACGACCTGGCCGCGCGGTGTGCCGCACCCGGCCATCAGCACTGAAATTGCGCTCGACCAGTGATCGCGGCCCGGCGTCTTCGAACCGGCGAGCGTGGTGATTGCCGGCGTGCGTCCGAATTCGCCCATGACCAGCACCAGCGTCGTGTCCAGCATCCCGCGCTCATCGAGATCTTCAATCAAGGTCGCGACGACGGAATCCATCGCGCGGCCTTTCTTCTTGAAAGCCGGAAAGATGTCGGAGTGATGATCCCACCCGCCATCATTCAACGTGACGAACGGGACACCGGCTTCGACCAACCGCCGGGCCAGAAGCGCGCGTTGTCCGAACGCATTGCGGCCATACTTCTCGCGGACGGCTTCAGATTCACGCTCAATCGCAAACGCTTCGAGGGCCTTCTCCGAGGTCATCAGCGACAGCGCCTGCTGATAGTTTTCGTCGACGCCCAGAATCGGATCGCCGGCGGCACGGTCACGGAACCGCAGCATGCCATCAAGTTGTCCACGAAGCTCGCGTCGCGTGAGCGCCCGGCCATCGGCGAGATCGTTGGGCAACGTTACATCCCGCACGCGGAACGACTTGTTGTTCGGGTCATCACCGACCACAAACGGGGCATGTTTCGCGCCCAGGAAATTGGGGCCGCCGGAACGCGTCATGTCGGGCAGAGAGAAGTACGGCGGCAAACCGTGCGGCGCGCCGCGTTCTGATGAGACGACCGACCCCATGCTCGGGTGGAAACTGACAAACGCACCGCAACTGACGGGAATCCGCGTCGGCGAGCCGGTCATCATATAATGATTGCCGGCCCCGTGATTGTTCTGATCGTGCTTCACCGAGCGGATGATCGTGAGCTTGTCGCTGATCGCCGCGAGCCGTTCCATGTTCTCGGAGAAAAACGCGCCCGAAACTTTCGTCGCGATGGGCTCAAACTCCCCGCGGATTTCCGCCGGTGCTTGCGGCTTGGGATCAAAAGTTTCGAAATGGCTCGGGCCGCCATCCAGCCAGACGAGAATGCACGCCGTCGGCTTGGCGGTCGTGGTATTGGCTCGCGCCGACAACCGTAGCGCTTCGACCAAGCCGCCGCCGAGCAGCGAGCCCAATCCGAGCTTCAGACAGTCCCGTCGTGCGAGACCTTCGCAATTGCGATGTGTCGTCATCTTCTATTCCTCGTCTCACGAGCCCGAAGCGCGAGCGCCGGGTTCTCTGCTCTTTATTGGAATACACCCGTCGCTTGCGCTCCGGGCTCGTTGTTGTCTCAATCGATGAAATAAAATTCGGGGGTGTTGAGCAGCGCCCAGAAGAGGTCTTCCACGGCGGTGCGGCGTTGATCGCGGGCGGGCAGCGTCGCCGCCGCGGTCTTCAGTTCCTGTTCGGTGGGCAATCGGCAGTAGGTGCGGAGGAAGGCGTCTTCAACAATCTGTTCGCTGGTCATCTCGCTTGCCGCGAGTTGTGCAGGCCGCGCGGCGTCTTGAATTAATTTTCGGTTCAGTGCCGGCGAATTCATCAGGTGCAACACCTGCGGCGTGGTGAAATCGCTGGTTCTCTCGCACGGCGGATCTTGATTCGGGTCGGGCCGTCCGAAGGTATCTAGGAACAACGACGACGACCGGTGCGTCCACAACTGGGTCGCTCGGCTCGACGCCGGCATGGCCGCAAAGTCTTCCTCGGTTCCCAGAACGTCATTGACGGCATCCAGCAACACTTCGGCCCGCAAGCGTTGACGGTAATAACGCGAGAAGTTTTTCGTGTCGGACAGATTTCGCTCGCCGGGAACCGTGCTCAACGTGAAGACGTGGGCCGTTGCAATCTGCCGGATGAGGTGCTTGATGTTGTAACCGCTCGCGCGGAAGTCCTGCGCGAGAAAATCGAGCAACGGTTCATTGGACGCCGGGTTCGTGGCCCGCAGGTCATCGACGGGATCGACGAGACCAACGCCCATCATCTCGGCCCACACGCGGTTCGCCATCACCTTCGCGAAGAACGGGTTGTCGGGAGCCGTCATCCAGTTCGCGAGGACCTCGCGCGGGTCATCGTCGTCGCCGATTTCAGGCGTGGGACCGACCAGCATCTTCGGTTCAACGAGTTCCCCAGTGCGACCGTGGCGGAGTTGTTTGCGGCCGCCGCCCTTGTTGGTGAAGATCATCTCCTCACCGCCGGAAATCGGCGGCGACAAGCCCTGGCCTTTTCGCCCCACCTTCGAGAAGAACGCCGCGAAACCGTAAAAGTCGTCCTGGCTCCAGACTTCAAAAACATGATGATGGCACTTCGCACATTCCAGGCGGATGCCGAGAAACAGCTGGCTCATCGACGACGCAATCTCAACGGTTTCCGGCCGGTCGCGATAGACCACCGTTGCGCCGTTCCGCCAGGTGCTGCCTTGAGCGGTGACGATCTCACGGACGAACTGGTCGTACGGCTTGTTCTGCCGGAATGAATCTCGCAGGAAGGCGTCGAGCGTCCACACCGCTTTCATGCCGACACGGAATGGATTCGGCCGCAGCAGGTCTGCCCATTTGTTGGCCCAGAAATCGCCGTACTCGGGTCGTTCGAGCAAGCGCTCGACCAGTTGCTGGCGTTTGTCGGACGCAGTGTCAGCCAGATACGCACGGGTTTCCTCGGGCGTCGGCAACCGGCCGATGATGCGGAGATAGGCCCGCCGATGCACCGCCGCGTCACTCGCTGGTGACGAGGGCAGCATCCCGAGCAGCTTCAGTTTTTTCCAGACGAGATCATCGATCTCGTTCTGACGCGGCAGCGCTGTGTAGGCTTCTGCGGGGACATTGCCGGGCAGTGGAATCGTCACCGCACATACAGCGATGTTGTTCATGTACCGCGCCATGACCGCCGCTTCCCCGGCGATGGGACCAGCCTGCACCATGCCATCGGCGTTCACGGCGGCAACGGTTTTATCATTGGTCTGGAACGCGGTGCCGTCGGTCACATCGCGGCGAGCACCGTCCGAATATTCCGCGATGACTTTCAGCGGGAACTGTTCTTTCGGCCGCAGACTTTGCGTCGCCGGTTCCACCACCACGCGGACGAGTTTCGGGGCGTCAGCAGGGGTGCGTTGCGCCCCAGTGCGGATCCACTCATGAAGCAGTTGATAATGCGAACTGTTGACGGCGAACCGCGCTCCGCCACCGTGAGGGACTTCACCGACGGCCTTCTTGAGGAGCAGGCTCATCTCGGGAGCCGCGGCGATCACCCGGCGGCCGCGCGCCTGTTGAACAAGGGATTCGTAATCGAAGTCGGAATCGAATCCGAGCAGCGACAGCGCGAATCCGTTCTGTCCGCGCGATTTGCCGTGACATGCCCCCGCGTTGCAGCCGAACCGCGTCAGCAGCGGCTGCACGTCCATCTCGAAGGTCACCGCTCGCGTGGGTTCAGCAGCCGTGAGCAATGAGCCCGCACTGATCACGCACAAGAACACAAATCCGACGCTGATTGACAACCACCGCATGCGTGCCACCGTCCCGAGAAACCACAACTCGGCCGGGTGGTTTCAGAGCCGCCACACCCGGACTCATCAATTGTCGTTTGCGCATGCGGATACGTCAACCGCGAGAGCCGTTTTCGAGGGAAGAATGGGTGTGAAATCCAAGTGCTGAAACGTCAGGATCCGAACAGCGGTGCGATCACGCGGCCGGTCGTCAGCGGAAGTGGTCGGCCTGTTTTGTCCGTGAAATGCGATTCCGGATCGAGACCGAGGGCGTGGAACATTGTTGCGGTGAGATCCCACGGGCCCCAGCTTTCGGTGGCCAGGTAAGCCCCGCGGCGATCGGAAGCGCCGACGATTTTCCCCGCCTGCACGCCCGCGCCGGCCGCCACGATGGAATAACACGCCGCCCAGTGTTTCCGCCCGGGCGATTCCCCCGCGAAGTTTTTCTCCAGGGCGACCAGCGGGGCGCGGCCGAACTCGCCGGCACAGACGAGCAACGTCGTGTCCAGCAACCCGCGCTCGTGGAGATCATCCAGCAGCGCTGAAAAGCTCTGATCGAATCGTGGCAGCAGGCGGTTCTTCAGGGCGTCGAAAATATCGTTGTGCGTGTCCCAGCCGTATTCTCCGGTGTCGTCCGGCGCCAAGTCCTGCCCGCGGCCGGTGTGATTCCAGAACAGCGTAATCCACGGCACTCCGGCTTCGACCAATCGCCGGGCGAGCAGACACGCCTGCCCCGAGCGATTGCGGCCGTAGCGCTCGCGCAACGCCGGCGATTCACGCTCGAGATCAAACGCATGCTGGACGGCCGGCCGGTCGAGCAGATCGAATGCCTTTTCGTAGTTCGCGCGGTGGCGTTCGGTGACTGTTGAGTCATCCACGGCACTGTGTTCGAGTCGATGCAAGAGCCGCGCACGCTCATGTCGTCGTGACGCAGCCAGTGTCGGCAGCGGCGACAATCCCGGTAAGATCGTTGCTTCCGCGGTGACATCGCCCAGCGTCATCGGCTCATATTCCGGGCCGAGGAATCCTGCGAACTGCCCCGCGCCGATGTTGATCGGGATTTGTGCCGGTCCGTTGAGATGGATCGCGGTTTCCAGGGACTCGTGTGTCGGCCGCGCGCGTTTGATCACCGATCCCATCGTCGGCCAGTCGGTTGGCGCGGGTAACGGATTCGCCGATCGCCGCGCGTGATACTGGCCGGTTAATGTCAGATAGAGCGCGGAACCGTGATCGAGGTCTTCATGCGACATCGACCGGACCACGGCGAACTTGTGCGCCCGCTGCGCGAGCAGCGGCAGATGTTCCGAGAAAAGCGTGTCCGGAACCGATGTGCGGATCGGTGAGAAATCGCCGCGAACTTCGCGCGGCGCAAGCGGTTTCGGATCCCACGTTTCGAGTTGGCTCTGCCCGCCGTTCGCGACAACGAACAATACTGTCTTGGCGCGCGGAGTCGCCGCTGGTGCCGTCTTCGCGGAGGCCGCGAGCCCGCCGAGCCACAACCCGGCTGACTGTGCCAGCCAGCGGCGTCGGTTCACGCGACTCGTCCCACCACTCCGCACGTTGTCGACTTTCTGTCTTCAGCAGGAACGAAGAGCAGGGCGTCCGCAGATTTCACAGATTGCCGCAGATTTAATTCCCAGCAAGAAAGGTCTTAGCGACGTTCTGTTCCTCTCTTGAAATCTGCGTTCATCTGCGAAATCTGTGGACCGTCTTCGTCACTCCGGCAGGGGCGGCAGCCACGAGCAGAAATACAGCGCCTTCGGCACGCTGGCTTCCATCACCGCTTTCCATCGATCGGCGGCGGAACTCTGCGCGGAGCTGCCGAGCAGGATGTCGAGCGCGGACATCGGATGCGAGTACGTCACAATCCGTGCGGTCTGCAGGCCGGCCTTGCTCTTCAGCGCGGCGATGGCGTCCTCTTCGTAACCGATCTCGTCGACCAGCCCTTTCGCCTTGGCATCCTTCGCGGTGAAGATCTCGCCGGTGGCGACCGCCATCACCTGCTCGGCGGTCATCGTGTCGCGATTCGTGTCGATGATCTCCCGGAACTGGTCAAAAGCCTGATTGAGAATGTTCTCCCAGACCTTGCGTTCATTTTCCGAAAGTGGACGGAACGGGCTCAGCGCGTCTTTGAACTCACCGGTCTTGAGCGGCACCGAGTCCACGCCGAACTTTTCGGCCAGCTTCGTGACGTCATAACGCGGAATGATGACACCGATGGAGCCAGTCCACGTGGTGGGTTCCGCGAAGATCTTGGCGTTCGGCCCCGCGCCCATGGCGATGTAATAGCCGCCCGACGCCGCAATCCGCTTCATCTGCACATACACCGGCTTCTTGTCGCTGAGCTTCTTCAGCCGGTAGTAGATCTCATGGCTGTCGGCGACGAGACCGCCGGGGCTGTCGACGACCAGCAGCACGCCTTTCACTTCGTCGGCTTTCTCGGCGGCTTTGATCTGCTCGATCATCCTTTCGGTGAACGGCGGCATGATCGTACCGTTCATGGTCAGGACGACAATCTTGTCACGCGCGAGCTTCTCGCCCGAGTGAAATTTCTCCTGCGGCGGCTCTTCTTTCTCGAAGTACTCCTGGAATGAGGCGAACATCCCGATGTTCGCCATCACGGAGATGCCGAGCGCGAGTAGCAGGAAGCGCGTGGCCCACGCCTGCCAGGAATTCTGCGGGTGCGTCTGCACCACGACCGTCGGGGCGGCCGGTCGTCCACCGGGTTCGTTTTCAGGAAAGACAGGGCTCGCCATCATTGGCCTTTGTAGTCGACAAGGGGGCAAAACGCGGGGATCTCATCCGCCCTGTCATGATAAACCGCGGCGAGAAGAAAAGAGAAGCCGCGACCAACGGCAATCTGTGAGGGTGGCCGGGGCTGGAGCGTACTCGCGAAGCCCCGGAATGAGCAGCGTCGTCTATTCCGGGGCTTCCCTTCGGTCCAGCCCCGGCCACCCACGCGCAAAACGACGCCGCCCGGTGACAGGGGCGTCACCGGGCGGCGCACAGGGGATCGATCATTGTCGGCAGACGGTTCTTCGCGGCTACGCGCCGGCTTTCACTTCGATCTTCTGATGCCCCGGCGCGGACTGTGCTTTCGGCAACACGACTGTCAGTACCCCGTGCTTAAACGTGGCGTTCACGCCTTCGCGCTGCACCTTCACGGGCAGCGGCACGGCCCGTTCGAAGACGCCGAACGACCGCTCGACACGATGGAACTGATGGTCCTTCGTCTCGCGTTCATCTTTCTTTTCGCCGCGAATTTTCAGGACATCGTCGAGCAGTTCGACGCTAATATCCTGTTCGGACATGCCGGGCAATTCCGCGGTGACGTGCACTTCGTTCGGCGTTTCACTGACATCCAGCTTAGGCACCGTCAACGCATCGCGTCCGGCGGTAGAGTCATCGAAGAAGTGGTCGAACGTGCGGTTGATTTCCTGCTGCAGCAACGCGAACGGATCTTTATCGCCGCGTTTCGTCACACCGAACGTCCACGGAGTCAGATAAGACATGGTGAACCTCCCAAGGTGATTTGACGGCGGTAGCGAGAGGGCGAAGCTCCCGGCGTACCGTCAGTGCTCGGACGTGAACATCGAATTCTCAGGGAAGACGGCTTCGCCCCGTTTTCCGTCTGGACTTAGCCGGCGAGGACGGTGATCTTCTGCGGTTGGGCCTGCTGCGACTTCGGCAGCCGGACGCGCAGCACGCCGTCCTTCACCTGGGCTTCGATGCGGGTGCGGTCGATTTCCTGCGACAGCTGGAATGTCCGCTCGTAGTCGCCGTCACGGTGATCCGCATAGACGACCCGTTGGCCGTCCGCGGGCGGTGACACCGAAACACGGGCCCGGACGACCAGCGTGTCCTTCTCGACCACGACTTCGGTGGAATTCTGGTCAGCGCCGGGGACCTCGGCGATGAGTTCCAGGCCGTCGGTCGACTCGAGGATTTTCACGCTTGGTTTGTAGACCACACGGCGGACTTGATTGTCAGTTCGGCAAGTTTCGGACATGGTGAACTCCGGATGAGGGGTGAAATTGTCAGGTGGATGTTCTTAAAGCGAACTGCATACCAATCCGTGGAAGTGCGGAGATGGATGTCGCGGCGCAATCATAAGCTGTTCTACTGTTGTCGTTTGTGGCCGATGTCTGCTGTGCGATGTTTTTGTGCCAATATGGCGTGCACTAAAGTTGTGCCAAAACGGCGTTTTATCGAAGCTGTGTGCCGGCTGTGATTCTGCGGCGGCTGTCAAATTGGCGGGCTCATCCGGGAAGATTGGGAAGGGTTCGCCGAACGTTCGTCGCCCGTTGATGCCGCCCTGGTGGAATGACCGAATTCATGGAGGAGTGCGTCAAGGGTGCCGATAGGACTGTCGCGCGCTCGGACGCACCTTCAACCGCGCATTCGCACCTGTCCACGGACGGTATGTCGGTGTCTTTGACCGGTTCACGCTCACCTGATGATCGACGCCGCCGTCGCCTGGCCGCTGCAGGCGACGGAACGGACGTTGGCGATTTGGACGCCGGCGGGATCGCGCTGCTGCGCGAACGCATCGGCGAATTTCCCTCCGCGTCACCGTGGCTTCCGCGGCAGCCGTGGAAGCGGAATCTGCTGATCGCAGCGCTTTGGACCGGGATCTTTGCGATCGCCGCGGTGCTGATCCGCCCGCTGCCGCCGCACCCTCAGATTGCCCCGGCGATCGAGCACCTCGCACAAGGTTCGCGGCCAATTCTCGGGATTTATGCGGACATCCTGTTGTGGACACTCGCGGGCCAGTTTGCCGGATTGATCGGCTGGTACCGCTCTCACAGCCAGTTGGATTTCCAGGGGCGATATCGTGTGTGGGCCTGGGCGGCCGTGGTGTTGACCGCGTGGGGTTTCTTCGCCGGAACAAGTTTGCACACGGCGATCGCGTCGGTGGCAGCACCGCAATTGCGCTGGCCGTTGTGGCGTGCCGAGGTGGTCGTCTGGTTGGTTCCTGCGGTGTTGGCCGGGTTGTCGGTGTGGGGGATGGCGGACCGCGACCTCCAACGGCATCGGCTGGGATTGTGGCTCGTTCGTTCGGCGGCGCTCGTGCTGTTGTTGTCGGGAGCCGGTGAACTCTTCGCTGCTGACATGCAGAATCAGACCTGGTTCCCGCCCGCGCAGCTGCTTTGCCGCTTTGCGGGAGTGGGGTTGCTGATCACGGGGCTCTGGTCGCAGGCCTGGTTTGTGGCGTACGTGAATGCGGATCCCCCCGAGGCCCGCGCGCCGATTGATTGGCGCGGGCATCTCGCTGCGGTGACAACTCGGGCATGGAACGTGTTGAGTTTGCTGGGTTGGTTGCGCAACCTGTGGCCGTTCCGTCGCCGCGTCGTCGACGCCAAGCCGAAGCGTCGTACCACAAAGAAAGCCGAGGAAGACGAAGAGGCACCGAAGCGACGTCGCAAACCCGCGGCAAAGAAACGCGCGCCGGCGAAGCCACGCACCCGCACGAAGCCCGAGCCCGAACCGGAGTACGAGGAAGAAGAGGCCGCCGAGTACGAGGAGGAAGAAGACACGTGGGAGGAAGTCGACGATTCCTCCGCGGAGAGCGACGACGAATGGGCGGAAGAGTACGAAGAGGAACCCGCTCCGTCGCCGGTGAAAGCGCCCGCGCGGAGTACGGCCCCTGCTCCGGTGACCGTGAAGAGTGCACCACCGCCCCCTCCGAAACCGGCACCGGCCAAAGCCCAGTCAGAACCGGAATACAGCGACGACGAAGATGACGAGGACGGTGACGACAGCAATTTCCGCGTCGACGGCGGCAAGAGCGGTCAGGACATGTTCAAAGGGCTCAGCAAGCGCCAGCGCCGCGAGTTGAAGAAGCAGATGAAAGATCAGGGCCGCGGATAGGGGCCTTGTGTGGGAGGGCGAAGCTCCTGCTGAGCCGCAAATTGTCCCAGCGTGTTGAAACGCGCGCGGCTCAGCGGGAGCTTCGCCCTCCCGAGAAGACGCATCAACCGATGGGACAAACATCGACGCTCACCCGCAGTTGCGGACTGCTGCCGCCGATGTAGACGCCTTTCACCGGCGCGACATCTGTGTAGTCACGCCCCCACGCCAGGGTGATGTGGTCCGTCGTCGGGAATTGAGCGTTGGTTGGATCGAGGTCAATCCAGCCGAGCGCTCCCGCGTAAACCGAGATCCATGCATGTGACGCGTCCGCGCCGACCATCCGCGGCTTGCCCGCCGGCGGCAGCGTCCGCAGATAGCCGCTCACGTAGCGGGCGGCGAATCCCAGCGAGCGCAGGATGGAAATCATCAGATGCGCGAAGTCCTGACACACGCCGCGGCGCTGACGGAACACCTGCTCGACCGGTGTCGACACCGTCGTTGTCCCCGCCTGATATTCGAAGTCCCGGTCAAACCGTTTGAGCAAGTCCGACAGAACGGTGCGGATCGGGAGGCCGGGGAGGCACAGTTCGTGGCCGTAGTCCGCGAACTCCGGTGCGCGGCGGCAGCGCGGTGAATCAAACGTGAATTCGTACGCTTCCAAGGTCTCCGGCGTGGCATGGGCGCGGATCTGATCGAGCACGGTTTCCCATGCTGGACCCGGTGACGTGTTGCTCTCCGTCGGCAGCATCTCCACTTCATTCATCGCGGAGATGATCAGCTTGTCGTAGCCCTGATTGAATAGGAACTGCGTCACCGTGTTGCCGAAGTAATCGGTCAACGTACCGCAGGTCGACGGCGGCGGATCGATTTCGATCGTGTGCTTCAGAACGTGCTGGCGATGGGTGCCGCGCGGCGTGAGCCAGGCCTCGTTATGCCCGACCGAGACCGGCTGCGTGTTGTCGTACACGGTGCGATGCAGAATGCGATATTTCATTGCGGCAGCTCGACCTCCGAGGTGATCTGACGCGGAATGCCGGAGTGCAGCAGATACTTCCGGCTCAGTACGTTGGCCAGTGTCTGAGATTGCTGTTCGACATCGCTGAGCCGCTGCAGGAGCGTGGCGGACGCGGGCTGTTCCAATTCCTCGGGAGCAATCATCCGCACGGAATGCAGCATCGCCATAACCGTTCGTTTTTCTTCGCTGCGAAGTAGAGAGCCGTCATCGCCCGGCAAGGCGTCCACATGCTCTACCAGCGACGCGAGCTGCACGACCAGCGAACGCGGACAGGTGTCGTCGGTGAGGCACAGATCGAGAACGGCGTTCTGCTGCAGGTTGTCGAA
>DASRYX010000590.1:0-4753 GCA_035686985.1 Planctomycetaceae bacterium
TGGCGGACGTGATCGTCTCGAAGCTCGTCGATCATCTGCCGCTCTATCGTCAGGAACAGCGGTACGCGCGGCAGGGATTTGCGATCGCCCGGTCGACGCTGTGGGGCTGGCTGGCCGAAGCCGCCGATGTGCTGACACCGCTGTGGCAGTTGCTCAAGACGAAAGTTCTGTCGGCGGACATCGTGAACACCGATGACACGCCGGTCCCGGTACAGGATCCGGATCGCGACCACTGCCGCATCGGCCGCATCTGGGTCTATGTCTCCCGGCACGGCATCGTGTACGACGCGACCGCAGACCGTAGCCGGGATGGTCCACTGGCGTTCCTGAAAGACTTCCGCGGGTTCCTTCAGTGCGATGCCTACGCCGGGTACGACGAACTGTTTCGCCGCTCGCAGGGGACGGTGATCGAAGTCGGCTGCTGGGCGCATGCCCGCCGGAAGTTCGTCGACGCCGAGAAAACCAGCCCGCGCGAAGCCCACGAAGCCGTGGCGCGGATCAAACAACTGTATGCCATCGAGCACGAAGCGAAAGAACTCGATGCCGCCGCGCGGCTGGCCTTGCGCCAGACGAAATCGGTCCCATTGTTAGCGGCGCTGAAAGGGTGGCTCGATGCGCTCGCCGTCACGGCGCTGCCGAAGAGTCCCTTGGGCGAAGCCGTGACCTATGCCCGCAACCAGTGGGCCGCGCTGAACGTCTACGTCACCGACGGCAGGCCCGCCATCGACAACAACATCGCGGAGCGGGCGGTGAAGCCTTACGCCATTGGTCGCCGCAACTGGCTCTTTTTTGGCAGCGATGACGGCGGCCGACGCCTGGCCATCCTGTCGAGCTTCACCGCCACTTGCCAGCAATCCGGCGTCAATCCCTGGACCTGGCTCAAAGAGACCCTCACCCGCCTCCCGATGATCCCCGCCGATCAACTCGCCGCGCTCTTACCAGTCCCACCCGCCCAATAACGCGGCCGCGGCGACTCGGCATGAATTCGGCACCTGTCCGCCGCCGAACGGACACCGTTGAGCAAGTTTGCCGAAGACTGGAAGTATGACACGTCTCTTCGGCACGTGGAACAATTTCCGATCCGAAATCCGGGGGGTGTTGGAACTGAGGTTGAAGCAGATTCCCATCGTGAGCGGCCGCCTGCACCGCGCTGTCGGCCGCTCACTCGAAGACATTCCTGACTTTCCTGACGACTGCCTCAACAACTTGACCAGCATCGAAGAACAGGCCCTCGATCTCATCTGGGAACAGGAATTCGGCCAATCAAAGCAGGTCCCGGCCGACGTCGTGGCATATTGGACTGTCCCACCGCGCGATCGAGACAAGCTGGTCGCGGGCATGATGAACACTAACTCGTGGGGCGTGCCATCGAGCAGGGGTGATCAGGTTCGACTGCTGCAAATACTGACCGGCAGTGCTATAGGCTTCGACTCAAAGGCAAAACGTGTCTCAAAGGACACCTACGTGCTGGTGAACGCGATACACAGCTTCCGAAACCGCAATCAGCACGCCGACGGCCAGACCATGCATGAAGGGGTCGCGGTCGCTGCGATGATGACATGCGCCGAGTTGCTTGGCTGCCTGGCACGGGAATTCGCGTGACGAATGATTCACAACTGACCTGCGGTCACTGTGCGGAATAAGCTGCGCGCGTTCACCGCTGCGCCTTCTCCTGAACATCCGCCCGACGCTCAATCACACTGACGCAATTTTAAGCCCGTCGATCCTCATCGCATTCCGACTGCATCGATTCTGGCGCATGAGTTGCTTAGGCAGGCTGTGCCGGTGAAGGAAGCTGCGAAGTGTTCTAACAGGAAGAACTTTCGTGGCTTACGGCTTCCCCTGCCCCATGTCATTGGGCTTCCCGACAACAAGCGCTGTGAAAAGGATGATCATGTTGCGATCAGGTTGGTTGAATCGCGTTCAGAGTCGTGTCAAATCTTCACCCAAACCACGTCCCCGAAGGGGAGACGGTCAGCGACTCGTTGCGGCGGATGTCGCCCTGCTCGAGTCCCGCACCCTGTTAGCGGCTCCCCAGATCGACGGTGCCGTGACGAATCAGCCGGTGAACGACAACGCCACTGTCAGCCCCTTCGCCTCTGTGACCGTGACCGATCCTGACACTGGTGATATGTTCGCCCGCGTGACAGTTCTCAACGGCGCGGTGCGCGGCGACTTCACCCCGGCCTCAGCGACCGGCTGGACACGCTCCCAGGTTGGCAACAACATCGTCTACGAACAGTACTATGCGACGCAGGCGAACGTCGATGCGGCCGTGCAGGCCGACATCAACGCCCTCGTCTTCGTGCCGCGCTCCGACGCCCTGGCCCCGGGGAAGACTGAGCTGACCGACTTCTCGATCTACGTCACTGATGGCACTAGCAGTGACACGGATGTGGCCACCCGCGTCGTGACCACCAGCGTGAATGACGCTCCGCTCCTCAGCGGTGCGGTGGCGGGTCAGGTCGTCAATGATAACGCGACGATCGCGCCGTTCAGCACGTTGACGGTCGCCGATCCCGATACGCAGGACATGTTCGCCCGTGTGACGATCACCAATGGCGTAGTGCGTGGCGATTTCTCGGCGGCTTCGACCACCGGCTGGACGCGGACCGAAGTTGGCAACAACATTGTCTACTCCCGCTATTATTCTGCGGAAGCGGACATCGGCGCGGCGGTTCAGAATGACATCCAGGCGTTCGTGTTCGAGCCGCGCGTTGATGCCATCAAGCCGAACACCACCGAGACCACCGGCTTCACTGTCTACGTAACCGACGGTCTGAGCAGCACGACGAATGCGCAGACATCGGTTGTCACCACCAGCATCAACAATGCGGTGTCGATCGGTGCCGCGGTGAGCGGTCAGGCGGTCAATGATGACGCGACCATCGCACCGTTCTCCACTCTGACGGTCGTCGATTCGGACACGCAGGACATGTTCGCCCGCGTGACGATCACCGATGGCCTGGTCCGCGGCGACTTCTCGACCGCCTCAACCGTGGGTTGGACGCGCACCGTAGTCGGCAACAACATTGTCTACTCGCGATACTTCGGCCCGCAGGCCAACGTGGGTGCCACGGTTCAGGCTGCAGTTCGTGCCTTCTCCTTCGAGCCCCGCGTTGATGCCCTGCTGCCTGGCTCTACGGAGACGACCAACTTCACTGTCTATGTGACCGACGGGTTGACCTCCGCCACCAACAGCGCGACCAGCGTGGTCACCACCAGCGTAAACAACGCAGTCGCGATTGGTGGAGCCGTTGCGAACCAGGCCGTGAACGACAATGCGACGATTTCTCTGTTCTCGACGCTGACCGTGTCCGACTCGGACAAGCAGGACATGTTCGCCCGGGTGCGGATCACGAACGGTGTGAACCGCGGCGACTTCACCCTCGCGTCGTCGTCGGGCTGGACTCGGACTGTGATCGGGGCGGATATCGAGTACACCCGGTACTTCAGTGCGAGTACCGACATCGGCGCGACGGTCCAGACCGCGATTCGTGGCCTGGTCTTCCAGCCGCGGAATAACGTGGCGGTTGGAACGAGCGAAACGACGAACGTGTCGGTCTCGCTTACGGACGGCATCACCACCGCCACGAACTCGACGACCTCCGTGGTCACCACCGGCGTGGCACCGCGGACGGGCGATACCATTGAGGAACGTGACACGACCACCGTCGTGGTCTGATACGCGCCTCACAATACGAGCGCTCGCGAAGCGTCGGGAGACAGTTCTCCCGACGCTTTTGCATTGTCCTCAAGGAAATCAGTGACGGTCGCGCCGAGTGCACCGTGAATTCAAGTCGATCCGTCTGGCCGCTGCCTGACGCCGCTCAAATCATTTCCCCCGGATTGCTGCAAAGAATCTCCTGATGGGTTAGTATCAACGGCGTTGAGCGCAATCGCTCCCGGCGATCTTGTTTCACCAGCAGGCACCTCAGCCAACCACCAGGAGAGACTCATGAGTCGTAAGTCGACGCGTCGCGATTTCATCAAGAGCACTTCGGCGCTCAGCGCCGCCGTGTTTGTCGGCGGATCGCTGAATCTGCGGGGCCAGGAACGCTCGGCCAACGAGCAGCTGAACGTCGCCTGCTTTGGCGTGGGGGGCAAAGGGGGCAGCGACTCCAGCAATGCCGCGACCTTCGGCAATGTTCTCGCGATCTGTGACGTCGACCGAAATACGCTGGAAAGCAAGGGCAAGTCGAAGGGCTTCGAAAACGCCGAGAAGTTCACCGACTACCGCGAACTGCTCGAAAAATACGGCAAGAAGATCGACATTGCGACGGTCAGCACGCCGGATCATATGCACGGCCCGATCACGCTCGCGGCGATGCGGCTGGGAATCAGCTGCTACACGCAGAAACCGTTGACGCGCACGATCTATGAAGCCCGGTTGCTCGCGCAAGTCGCCGAAGACACCGGCGTCTGCACGCAGATGGGCAACCAGGGAACCGCGCTCGATTCGTCGCGCGAAGCGATCGCCCAGATTCAATCAGGCGTTCTTGGCACACTGAAAGAAGTGTACGCGTGGTCAAACCGTCCGGTCTGGGCCCAAGGTCCTGGCCGCCGGATGACGATGGAAAAATTTGCCGCTCAAGCCAAGAAGGAAGACGCGGAAAACGCGGATAAGCTGATCGCGAAGAAGAAGGAAGAAATCGCCAAGGCGCTGGAACGCGTCGACTGGAAGAACTGGATCGGCGTCGCGCCGGACCGTGAATTCTGGCCCGGTCTGTACCACACCTTCCAGCACCGCGGC
>DASRYX010000591.1:0-3894 GCA_035686985.1 Planctomycetaceae bacterium
CGAGATTCGTGAAATCATACGCCCATGAAATGATGATCAGCGTCGGTCCGAGTGTGCCGATGACCACGCCAATGAGATCGGTCGTGGCCCAGTGGGAAGTCGTGCCCTTCGATTTTTCTTCTTCCCATTTGTGCGATTCCGGCACGAACATGCGGATGGCAAACGTGAGCAGCGCGGGCGTGGTACCGAGCATCATCATCAGCCGCCAGCCTTTGTGCGACACCAGCCACGCGATCGTTTCGGTTCCCACGCCAGCCCCCGCTAGCCACGCGGGAATCTGCTCCTTCAGCAGTACATCGAGCACCAACCCGACCAGACCCACGAGCAGATAACCGACGTTCGCCGCCGCGCCGATCAGTCCCGCCATGAAGGCCCGCGAACGATTCGGCCAGACTTCCATCACGAGTGCGACGCCGAGCGCCCACTCGCCGCCCATCCCGAGCGAAGCGATGAATCGCAGCACCGCGAGTTGTTCCACAGTGTTCGCGAAGCCGCAGAAACCGGTGAAGAGTGCATACACCGCCACGCTGAGGCTCATCGCTCGGACGCGACCGATGCGGTCGCCGAGCCAGCCAAAGATGACGCCGCCAGTCGCCGCGCCCATCAGGAAGGTGGCGATGATGATCCCGAACCACCGCCCGGCCTGATCCGCTTTGCCGATCGGTTCCAGCAGATTCGCGACGGCGGCGTTGCCGACCATCGAGAACAGGCCCATTTCCGCGCCGTCAAACATCCAGCCGAGCAACGCGGCGATCAGCGCCATGTAGGCGCCCCTGGACGACGGCGGAGCAGACGCGGCAGCAGGTGACGACATTCAAACACACCTCTCGATGGAAGCCCACGTTTTCTGAACCGTGGGTCTCTTCATTTCAACGGAAGAACATGGATTGTCGGTGGCGCACCCGGTAAACGCAATTCTCCGATGATCCGGTCAATCGGTCTTTTCCGGAGAAATCAGTGGGAATCACCCTCCCCGTTAGCCCGGTCGCTTGCGACATCCCACAGATTCGAGTGTATTGATGCACGATACCAACCCGCCGACACACCGCCGCCTGGGAGCCCCCCGCGATGCACGGTCTGGAAGAGTTTCGCGCCGATCACAACGACCTCACGCCCAACGGCAAAGCGTGGTGGCAGGAACTGAATCGCTATCACTGGTTCGTGTTGATTGTCGCGGCACTCGGGTGGTTGTTCGACTGCCTCGACCAGCAGCTCTTCATCCTCGCCCGGCCCGCGGCGATGAAGGAACTGCTGCCGAAGATGGACGACCCGGCGGCGTTCGATCAGGCGGTAAAAATCTACGGCAATTATGCGACCTCGATCTTTCTCGCGGGCTGGGCGCTGGGCGGTGTGGTCTTCGGGATGCTTGGCGACCGCTGGGGCCGCGCCAAGACGATGATGATCACGATTTTGTTGTACTCGCTGTTTACCGGCCTGAGTGCGCTCTCCACCGGTTTCTGGGACTTCGCGTTCTATCGTTTTTTGACGGGCCTAGGCGTCGGGGGGGAATTCGCTGTCGGCGTGGCCCTCGTCGCGGAAGTGATGCCGGCGCGAGCACGGCCGCGCTGTCTCGCCCTGCTGCAGGCGCTGTCGGCGATTGGAAATATCAGCGCAGCATTCATCAATCTCGGCCTGGGGATCGCCGAAGAACACGGGCTGCCCTACAGTCCGTGGCGCATCATGTTTCTGATTGGTGCGGTCCCCGCGCTGCTGGCATTGGTGATCCGCCGCCGTCTTAAAGAGCCGGAGCAATGGAAACAAGCGCAACTGGATGATGTTGTCACCAAGCAACTCGGTTCGTACACCGAACTGTTCCGCACGCCGATCTGGCGGAAGCACGCGCTGCTGGGACTGGTGCTGGCCTGCTCGGGCGTGATCGGGTTGTGGGCCGTCGGGTTCTTCACCCCCGACCTCATGCGGCTGGTGCAGCGCAAAGGCGTCGCGCAGCAGGTGTACGCGGAACGAATTGCCAAAGCGGAAGCCGCGGGCGAAGCCGATCAAGTGGCGCAGTTGAAGGCGCTCAGCGAACTGGAGAATCAAAAGGGAGCGAAAGTTCCCGATGAACTCATGGCAATGAAAAAGGAAGTCGAACCCGCGATCAATGGCCGATTGTCGAAGTGGGGCAGCTACACCTCGTTGATGATCAACTTCGGCGCTTTCTTCGGCATGTTCGGCTTCGGCTGGTTGTCCGAACGCATCGGCCGCAAGCCGACGTTCGCGATGGGATTCGTTGCGGCGTTTCTCAGCACGGCGGGCGTGTTCTGGTTCCTGCGCGATTTCACGCAACTCTTCTGGCTCGTGCCGCTGATGGGCTTCTGCCAGTTGTCGCTGTTTGCCGGTTATGCAATGTATTTCCCGGAGTTGTTCCCCACGCGCTTGCGGTCAACGGGCACGAGCTTCTGCTACAACGTCGGCCGGTTCCTCGCCGCGATCGGGCCGATCATTCAGGCGGAACTGATTAAGTACTTCGCCGGCGCGGAAGAATCGCTGCGCTCCGCCGGGGTGGTGATGAGCGTGGTGTTCCTCCTCGGTCTGGTCGTCCTGCCGTTCCTGCCGGAGACCAAAGGCAAGCCGCTGCCGGAGTGAGCCGGAGTTAAGGGTTGAGAGTCGAAAGTTGAGGGTCAGACAGCGGGCGGTTGAGAGTCTGTATTCTCTGACTCTCAACTCTCAACCCTGGATGACAGCCATTCTCCGGTCGACTACACTGCTGAAGGGGCCAATTGTCCGGCCGTTCAGGAGTGAGGGTGATGTTGCAGCCGCGCGGAGGCCGTCGAGCTGTTCAGGCGCTCGTGTGGTTCGCCCTCATGGGATTTGTCGCCGTCCGGGCCGACGAGCCCGAGGTCCGGCCTGCGCCGCCGCGACGCGGGGGCAATTTCTTCCAGCGGATGTTCCAGCAGATCTGGCAGCCGCAGGGCCAAGCCGCCCCGCGCGTCCGCGCGGGGGAAGGAACGACCGCAGAACGTGCCAATGGTGCGCGGGATGCCATTGACGCGCGGGCGCCGCGGAATCCGAAACTTGACGGGCTCTGGACGGCGTCGAATACCGCGATCCGTCAGAACGACTGGAAACGCGGCGCGGAACTGCTGCAACGGATTCTCGACAGCCCCGAAGACGCCGTCTATCGCGCGAAAGGCGGACGCTGGGAATCGCTGCGCACGGCGGCCTCGCGACAGTTGAGCCAGGCCCCCGCGGAAGTTCTCGCCGACTATGAGCGCCAGTATGGCGGACTTGCCGAGCAACTTTACAACGATGCGCGACAGTCCGGACGAATCGATGCGCTGGTTGATGTCGCCACGCGCTTTCTCCACACCACCGCCGGAACGAAAGCGGCGGACTATCTCGCACACTGGCATTTCGATCGCGGTGAGTTTGCCCTCGCCGTGCGCTGGTTCGCGGAACTCGACGCGATCAAAGCGCCCGTCGCGCAGGATGTCCGCTGGCGGATCAAAGCCGCGTATGCCGCCCGGCAGGCGAGTCCTGATCAGGTGAAGACGTTCTGGTTGCCGGCGCTTGGCGATCCCCGCGCGGAATCAGTGTCGCTCGGCGGAATCAACCGAAAGGCTGCGGACGGCTGGGAGGCGCTCCCCGGTCTCGGTACCCAGTCGGTGCCCGTGTTGACGCAGTGGCCGCAACTCTTCGGCACGTCCGCCCGCCTCGGCATCGCGACCGGCAACACACCCCTGTTGAAGCCCGAGTGGACGGTGCCGCTCACGATGAACGCCGGACTGCAGCGGCGGCTCGACTGGATCTTGCAGGATCTGGAAGATCAGCAGGAAACACCGATGATGGTCGGCGTTCCGCTGGTGTTGAGCGACAAGGTCGCGTTTCGTGATTTGCGCGGCGTGCGCGTCGTCGAAACCGCGACCGGCAAAACGCTCTGGACCACCTACGAGG
>DASRYX010000592.1:0-3188 GCA_035686985.1 Planctomycetaceae bacterium
TCTTCGGTGTCGAACTTCATTCGCCAGACGAGCCGCGTGCGCTGCTTGGGCAACTCGGCGAAGGTCATCGTCATCTGGAACAGCGGATTGGTCAGCCGATGCCACGAAATCCGTTCCGGCGTCACAATCTCGTCAAACACCGCGTGATTTTCATAGTTCCCCGCGTCCGGACCGTGCATGGTCAGACGCCAATGCCCCCCCATACGGAAATCAAATTCATGGAAGGTGTTCTTGAAGCCGGCCGGTCCCCACCATTTTTTCAGACACTCCGGATCGGCGAACGCCGCGAAGACTTTCTCCCGCGGGAAATTCAAGTCGCGGCTGCTCATGATCTCGGTCGCATCGGGAATCGGCACCGGCGGGATGTCATACACCTGCCGGACTTCCACCGCCCCGGCTCGCAAACCGGGATGTCCCACGGCGAGCTGGGCCGCTTCCTCGATGCTGTTCGCGGCGACGAGATAAAATCCGCCAATGATTTCCCGCGTCTCGGCGAACGGGCCGTCGGTGACGATCCGTTTGCCGTCACGGATGCGTACCGTTGTGGCCGATGGACTTTGATGCAGCGGCTGCGCGGCGATGTAATGGCCTCGGCGATGCATCTCGTGCGCGAGGCCGACGGCTTCCTGCATCGCCGACTTCAGCGCCGCTTCGCCCTGTTCGTTCCAGTACTGCTCATCGTCGTACGACAATAGCAGATACTTTTTCTGACCGGATGCAGGCACTTCCTTGCTCGGTTTCGGCAGCCCTTCCAGTTCGATCAGCGGGCGAATCTCAATCGTGCCCTTTTTCGCTGGAGGCAACCGGCTGGCATAACTGATCGCCGCGTCGAGATCGGGCACATCAATGATGTAATAACCGCCGAGCTGTTCCGTCGTTTCCGCAAACGGCCCCGTGGTGATGAGCGGCTTGCCGTCGCGCACCCGCACCGTCGTGGCTTCCTTCACGGAATGCAGCGGCGAGGCCCCGAAGAACTGCCGCTTGGACGCCATCTCGTAACAGAGCGCCGACGAGTCCACGGTGCACTGCACCCATTCATCGCGCTCCCAGCCGTTCTCGGCGCTGTAAATCAGGAACATATATTTCATGGCGATCGTTTCCTAGTAACAGTCCTGACACATCCGGACCCTCTCCCTGAGGGAGAGGTCAGGGTGAGAGGGCCGACGCTCGGGCGACGTTCAATTGTTTTCAGACGAAATCAAGAAGGAGAGTTTTAGCCGCGAAAAGGCGCAAAAGGACGCAAAAAAGGGACCAGGCTATGATTTTGGTTTGCTGTCGTCGCGTGAATGGGACAACGCGCTGCAGCATCGCTTCCCCCTCACCCCAGCCCTCTCCCTCGAGGGAGAGGGGGCCGGAGGTTACGCTTTGCGATAATAGTGGGCGACCATGAACTTGGTCCATGAGCCGTCGGCGTTCTGGTATTCCGATGACAGCGTGCGATGGTTATCGTCCACAAATTCAATCATGTCGTGGTACTTGGCCATCTTGCCTTCTTCCGTGAAGCTCGGGCCTTCGGAATCCAGCGTAAGCACCTTGCCCGCGGCGTCGAGTGTGCCGCTGTAGGGCCACAGGTGCGTCATCATCGAAGCGACGAATGTGCCCACAAATTTCTTTTGCAGCGGGTCGTATCCCAGCGTCATGATGGTCCGGTGTTCGCCGCCCTCATACGGCATCGTTCCTTCGCCGACGGTCCACAAACCGCCGAGCGATCGCACGATTTCTGTTCCCTGCTGCTGCTCCGTCGGTTGGTCCGGAGGGGACGTGCAATCCGTCGGCATCTCGCTCGTCCATTCACCGACGAGTCGCTGCAGCCATTTGTGTTCGGGAAGGATTTCGGGGGCGGTCATCGACATGATGGATCCTCTTCAGAGTTGTGAAGCGATTATGCGGCGTCATGCGCGGCTTGCAACGTGGCGATGTCGAGTTTTCCCATCTGCATCAGGGCCTGCATTACGGCGCCTCCGCGCTTGGGGTCGGACATCAGCTTGGGCAGGATCGACGGCACCACCTGCCACGACAATCCGAACTTGTCGACCAGCCACCCGCATTGCACTTTCGATCCGCCCGCAGAGAGTTTTTCCCACAGGTCATCGATTTCGGCCTGCGTGTCACATTCCACCGACAGCGAGAACGCCGGCGTGAGCTGGTAGTGCTTGCCGCCGTTGAGGGCGATGTAGTCCACCCCGGCGAGCGTGAACCCGACGACCATCGGTGCCCCCGTCGGTCCGGGGACCACGCTCGTTACCTGGGAATCTTTGATCACCGAGCAATAAAACCGGGCCGCGTCTTCCGCTTGGGTGTCGTACCACAAAAACGGCTTGATCTTTTGCGACGCCATGATTTTCCTCAGCGGAGTGAGTGCTTTTTGTCCCGGCTGCAGATTAGTCGATCGACCGCCACGGGGATCGACATCCGGCGGAAGATTTTCTAATGAAACATGTCACGACATCGGATCGTGAACGCGGACAAGGTGTTACGCCGTTTACCGCACGCAGACTCGTTCCCAAGCTCTGCTTGGGAACGTTCCGTCCCGAAGCTCCGCTTCAGCTTATTCCACCGCCTGGAGAACGGAGATAATTATTCCACCGCCTGGAGAACGGAGATAAACCGAGGCGGAGCCTCCGACCGGAGCATTCCCAAGCGGAGCTCAGGAACGAGCAGATTCGTCAGGCACAGCCTGACCTACGAAATCAGAACGCGTGGGCGACGACTTCGCCGCCTTTGATCGTGGCGAGGGCGCGGTAGAGGCCGAGGGCGATGTTCTCGCCGAGAAATTTCACGCTGCCGTCGGCCATGCAGAAGTGGGCCCCGCCGATGTGCTGGCTGCGGAAGCCGTTGCGGCCTTGCCAGTCGGTGGGGGCGTACGGTGTGCCGTTCGGGCGTCTCGCATTGATCGGAAAGTTGGCGATGGCGCACGCCTCGACGGAATGCGCCCACGCGAAGCCGATCCCGTAGTTCATGTTGCCGGGACCGTTCGCGTCATACGTCTGCTCGCCGACCATGGTCGTGTTGCTGGTGCCATCGGTGACGTCGCGCAGCCAGACGACGCGGGCCCAGTTCATCGGATAGAAAATGCCGTCGCCGTCTTCCCACGGTTCGCAGCCATGTCCGCCGGTGCCGGGGTTGGCCCAATCCCCCCAGCAGAAATTCGCCCCCTGCACACCCTTGTAGTTCGTCATGCCGACCAG
>DASRYX010000593.1:0-12542 GCA_035686985.1 Planctomycetaceae bacterium
GTTCCGCCAGGTGATTGCTGAACGCTGCTCAATTACTTCTTGGGAGTTTCGAGAGTATCAAAGTACTTCTTGATGCCATCATGGTAACCCGGCGGGACCTGTTCCTGCTCGAGAGCATCGCTGACGCCCTGCTTTACCTGCGTGGCGAGCGAACGGTAGTTCTCGGACACCGTCCCCTTTTCGCCGAGGCCCTGCGTCTTCTGCGAGAACAACGTCTTGCCCGCCTGCACGGCTGATTTTGCGACTTCGTTCTGGAACTCATTTTTGACGGCGTCATTTTCGGGAGCGACACCCCCTTCACCGGTCCCTGGACCTTTCATGCCGCCTTTGCCTTTCTTGCCGCGGCAATTCTCGCAGCCGGGGCAGTTGCCGTCGCCGCTGCCATCGCATTGACCGGCCTGCGCGAGCATTTCCTTGTAGAACTGCTCGTATTCCTTCATCGACTTGAAGCCCAGCGTGTTCTTGCCGTCGAGCTTGTCTTTGTCGTTGAGCTTCTTGGCCATCTGCATGGCCTTCATCGCCTCTTCGAGCTTCTTCAAGTCTTCCGCGGATTGGCCGAGCTCTTCGAGTTCCAGTTCCGAAAGCTCCAGCGATTCGAGCGCGGCTTCGAGTGCTTCCGGTGACATCTCCTCGAGCTGCGCGAGATCCAGCTGCTGCATCGCGCGTTGCAGCGCGGCGTTGAGCGGCTTGGAATCGAGGCTCTTCTTCGCGAACTCGTCGAGCGTTTTCAGCTTCTCTTTGATCTCGCGCCGCAGGCGTTCTTTTTCGACCGGGTCTTCGGTCTTCGCGAGCTTTTGCAATTCGTCCTGCAGCTCCTGCATTTCCTGCTTCAAGCCGTCGAGCGAACCTTCCTGCAGGTCTTGCGTGAGCTTTTTCAGCAGTTCCTGGTTCGAGCCAAATTGCTGCTCGGCCTGCTTGGCGGCCTTCAAAAGATTCTTCAACTGATCGGCATTCAGCTGCTTCCACGCTTCGGTGAGCTGCTTCTGCTCGTCCATCAGCAGTTCGAGGTTTTCCTGTTTGTGCTGCGGCTGCATCTTGTTGAGTGCGAGCTTCAATGAATCGACGGCTTCCGCGGTCGGCGTTTCGTCGTTGTTGTCTTCCTGTTCGTCGATCTTCTTCTTCACTTCCGCGAGTCGCAGCTGCGTTTCCTTCCGGCTTTCCAGCAGCCTGTCTTTTCGGAGGCTGACGAGAGTCGATGCCGCCACACGACCAAACGGGTCGAACTGCGGCAACGCGATCAGCCCCCCCGTCATCGCGACCAGCAGCAGCGCATTCCAATACCGTTTCTGCCAGGTCAACGGTGCGACTCGCTGCGGCTCGATTTTCTTCGCCCGTGCTTCCGCATCCTGCACGACCAGCGGGTGGTAATCACCGACGGCCCGATCCAGCAGCGCCAGCGTGAGGTACAGATCTTTCGATCCGGCGACCTGATCGACCGCCCGCGCGGCATCGCGCACTTCGGGGCGACGATGCAGAATTAACGCCAGCAGGGCCGTTGCCAAGGGAATCGCTGCCAGCGACTGCCACGTGAAGACGTTCGGAATCAGTCCGGTCAAACGGCTGACCAGCAGCACCAGCGCGTAAACGATGGTTGTCATGATCAGCGAAAGATACGCCGCCCGGACGTAAGCCTGAAATCGCAACCGGCGGGCCACACCGTGGAGCAAACGCAGCGACTGGGGTGCATCCGGCATGAAACCGTCCTCTGACGAAACCGCCCGTGCGAATACAGACAATCCATCAGCATAGATCGGCGAATCCGCCCGGACAAGCGGAATCCGATTCCGTCACAGTCCGGAGCGCAAGCGACAGCCGACAATCTCAATTTCCGTCGCCTTCGCTCCGGCCTGCAAAAAGTCGCATCACGCCGTCGCCAGGAGTTCCGGGATCGGTTCACCATATGGCAGAATCGGCATCGGGCGGCCGCGGTGATCCGGGAAGGAATCGGTGTAGTCGATGCCGAGGTGCCGGTAGACGCTGGCCCAGAGATGATTGGGCGCCATCGGGCGGTCCTTGGGGTGTTCGCCCTTCGAGTTAGTCGAGCCGATGATCTGACCGGTCCGCATGCCGCCGCCGAAAGTGATCAGACTCATCGCTTGCGGCCAGTGATCGCGGCCGGGTTGCCGCACACCGGTTTGCGTGCCGATCTGGTTTTCGACGCGTGGCGTGCGACCGAATTCACCGGTCACCACCACCATCACCTTGCGATCCAGACCGCGATAGTAAATGTCTTCGATGAGCGCCGTCACCGCTTGATCATAGATCGGCAACCGCGCCCGCATGTCATCCCAGATGTGACAGTTGACCGAGTGCGAGTCCCAGTTGTAGACCCCCTGCTTCAGATGGGCGATGCCGGACTGATACGGGTTCTCCAGCACAACAGTCACGAAACTGGAACCGGCTTCGACGAGCCGCCGCGCCATCAGCAGCCGTTGTCCCCACGCATGTTTGCCGTAGCGATCACGCACGGTTTGTTCTTCGAGCGCGAGATCAAACGCCTTCTTGGTCTTGTCGCTGGTGAGCAGGCTCACCGCTTTGCCGTGGAACTGATCCATCGAGCCCATCAACCCCGTCTGATCGGCATCACGACGGAATTTATCGAACTGCGACAGCAACGCCGCACGGTTATCCAGGCGGCCAGAGACCTCGGCGATGGGCGCGATATTCGGGACTTTGAATTCGGCTTTGCTCGGATCGCCGGGAACGCTGAACGGGGTGTATGCCGGGCCGAGATACGCGGACCCCATCGCGAAGACATCGATCCCATCGCGGCCGGGGTCGGTCAGGCTGACGTAGTTCGGCACGCCGGCATTGCGATGTTCGCGAGTCTTCGCCACGACCGAGCCGACGGCCGGTGCATCGTTCACGGTATCGACTGGCGTCTTCGGATCACGGCCCGTCATGAAGCGCTTGTGACCGCCGCCGTGATCGGCGAACTGATGCGCGATCGAACGGACGACGTTGAATTTGTGGGCCACTTTCGCGTGCAGCGGCATGTGCTCGCAGACATCGAGGCCGGGTACGGTGGTGTTGATCGGACGGAATTCGCCCCGATATTCCTCGGGGGCGTCGGGCTTCATGTCGTACATGTCCATGTGCGGCGGACCACCTGGCAACCACACAAAGATCACCGACGTATCGGCTTCGGATTGCCCGGTCGCGGCAGCGTGTGCGGCACGCATCTGGAAGAGTTGCGGCATTGTGAGGCCGCCGAGACCGAGAACGCCGGCCCGCAGGAATTCGCGTCGCGCGATGGGACCGGAGCAGAAACTCACTTGGTCAGACATTCCGGTAACACCTTCAAAGCGGCGGGGCAACGCAGGCGGTGAATCGGCAAGCTCTTCGCAGGTATGCACTTCTAAAGAATTATCGGCGGCGACGATTCGACATGTCAACCCTTTTCGATGCGTAATCACAGCTCTTGGCATCAAAGTTTCTTGTTCTTTTTTCACTTTTGATCTTACGATACATTTGAATTTAGTGTTCATGTGTGTAATTTGACGGCCGATGAGTGAAGAATGACTCGCGAGGGATGCCATGGGCCTGCGTTATCTGTTCGTGGACATGAACTCCTATTTCGCCTCAGCGGAGCAGCATTTTCGTCCGGAGCTACGCAACAAGCCCGTTGCCGTGGTGCCGATGCTGGTCGACACAACCTGCTGTTTGGCTGCGAGTTATGAGGCAAAGCGGCTCGGGGTCAAAACTGGGACTTCCATCGCTGATGCACGGCGGTTGTGTCCGGGAATCCAGTTCATCATCGCCGATCATGTAAAATACATTCAGCTGCACCATCAGATTATCGCCGCTGTCGAATCGTGCATTCCTGTTACTGCGGTTCTGTCCATTGATGAAATGGTGTGCCGATTATGGCAGAACGACCGCGATGAAGAGCAGGCGATTGAACTCGCGGCTCAGATCAAACACGCGATTCGCACGCAGGTCGGAGAGTCGATTCGGTGTTCCGTCGGGATCGGTCCGAACCGGATGCTGTCTAAACTCGCATCCGATCTGCAGAAGCCGGACGGTCTGACCGTGATTCATCCGGCGGATCTGCCGGACCGGCTCTATTCGCTGCAGTTGCGTGACTTTCCGGGGATCGGCCGCCAGATGGAACGGCGGCTCTTTTCTGCCGGGATTACTTGCGTCGAACAGTTGTGCGATCTCACCGTCGCGGAAATGAGCCAAGTTTGGGGGAGCGCCGTCGTAGGGACGGCGTGGTATCGCATGTTGCGCGGCGAGGACGTGTTGCCGCCGCCGACGCACACACGCTCGCTGGGACATTCGCAGGTCTTGCCGCCCGATGACCGGACCGAGGCAGGAGCACGGGCGATTCTGATGCGGCTGCTGCATAAAGCCGCGGGGCGCTTGCGGCAGACCGGTTACTGGACGCGCTGCGTGGAAGTGGCGGTTACTTATCTCGGTCGCGATCACTGGCGCGCAACGGCGAACATTCCGCTCTCGCAGGACACGCTCGGGCTGTTACAGACAACGGGAGACCTGTGGGCGAAACGACCGCCAGGGCGACCGCTGAAAGTGAGCGTCACGCTCAGCAAACTGGTCTCCCGGGAGAACGCGGCCGCGTCGTTGCTGGTGGAAGATCGCGAACGGCTGGAACTATCGCAGGCGATGGACCGGCTCAACATGCGATTCGGGATTCACTCGGTGTACTTCGGCGCGATGCACGGGCAGCAGGATGGAAACCGTACGCGGATTGCGTTCCATGCGGTTCCGGACTTGGCGTTGATTGATCCTTAACGGTTTACGCTTTGCAGAATGACACAGACTGCTTTGCGATCGGCAAAGCGCAAGCAGGCATTATTCCGTGACGATCTCGAACGACTCGGCGACTTCGTTCGGAACGCGAGTGAGCTTCCCGGTGACGTAATCCACGAACGCCCAGTTCGTCTCGGCCTTCGCGAGCACCAGCCGGTCGCTGTCGCGCAGAATCTGATAGCGCCGCATCGACGCGAACCGCTTCATATCCGAGACCCAGGTCCGCACGATGATGCCGTGATTCGTGAAGGCCGGCCGCAGGTACTCAATGAAATGCGAGCGCACGACCCAGCCCGCTTTCAGTTCCTGATACCGGTCGGCCGACCACCCCTGCTCCGTCGAATGCGCCATCGCCGCCGACTGCATCCATTTCAGATACACAAGGTTGTTGACGTGCCCGAGGCCGTCGATGTCCTCGGGGCGGATCTCTCGGACCAACTCAAACACCGCCGGCATCGATGCAGTCCCTTGATCGTGGAATGGCCTTGATCCAAAGATTTCAACGAGTCCTGTAAGAAATTGCGATCCCGGCGGTATTCTCCAGCGGCCGGTGAATTTCACACCCTGAAGAACATCCATGCGGGATGGGCCGGGCCGTTGTATGCTGATCTCGTTCGAAGTCAGTCCTTTCACACATGATGGAGAAGAACGTGAAGCTCTGGTCAACGATTGCCTGTAGTGCGGTCGCCGTTCTCGGCATGGCGGTGGTTTCCGTAGCGGCGACACCCGTCCCGGTAGCCGGCGGAAAAGCCGCACTGACTCCGGACAACACGCGGCTGCAGTTTGTCTGTGCCCACCTCGGTGATAAGCCTGATCCGCGCACCGGGACGTTCGGCAAGTTCACCGGCACGCTGGAAGCCGATCCCGCCGCGAAGACGATCAAGTCAATTGCCCTCGACTTCGATGCCACGTCGCTGAACACGGAATTCGCGAAGCTCACCACGCATCTCAAGAGCCCGGACTTCTTTGATACCCGTGAACATCCGAAGGCCAGTTTTGTCAGCAAGAAAATCACCCCGGGATCGGCCGCGGGCGAGTTTCAGATCACCGGCGATCTGACCCTGCACGGTGTCACGAAGTCGATCACGCTGCCGGCGAAAGCCACCTTTGCCGACGGCGGCGTCACTGTCACCTCCGACTTCACGGTCGATCGCAGTGAGTTCGGCATGAAGTACGGCCTCGAAAAAGTGGACAAGAAAGTTTCGCTGACCGTGGTGATCGGCGAGAAGAACAAGGTCCTTGCGGAAGGAAAGTAGTCGCCGTGTTCAGCGTCGACTTTCTGCTGAAAGGTCTGCTCGCGCCGGCGGCGACGGCGTTTGCCACCGCGCTGGTGGCGATGCGAGTTTCGCGCGGTTCCCGGGGCATTGGTGCCATCGCTTTTGCGGCGGGCCAGGCTTTGGGAACCGCGTGGTTTCTCTACGGCACCGGCGACTGGTGGCCCACGCGGAACCTGCAATGGGTGCCGTGGGTCGGCATCGTCGCCGCGGCGATCGGTCCTACCGCGATTGCGATGGGGTTGGCCGTTGTCGAGCGGTGGATGCTCGTGATTCTTGCCGCCTTGTTCGCGGCATTCGTGCTGGTCCCGCACTGGCCGGATTTGTGGCCGTCGCGCGGAGTTTCGATCGCACTGTTTGTGGCGGTGACGTTCGCGCTCCACCGGTTAACCGACCAGCTCACACGGCGCACGTCGCCGCGGCTGGTGGTGTCGTCGATGGCTGCCACTGCGGTCACAGCCGGTTTGCTGATTGCCGCGACGTTCAGCCTCAGCCTCGGCGAAGCCGCATTAACGACCGCCGCGGCACTCGCCGGCACCGCCATCGCCCTGGTGATCCGCCGTGATGAAGCCGCCGTACGCGGCTTAGTTCTGCCGTATGTTCTGTCGGTGAGTGGCTGGTGTTACGTGGCCACCATCGAGCCCACGCCGCCGCTCCTCCCGCTGCTCTTCATTCCCGCCGCCTCACTGGTACTGTGGCTCACCGCCGTCGGCCCGGTATCCCACTGGTCCCCCCGTGCCCGCTGGAGCATTTCGCTGTTGCTGCTCACCGCGACACTGTTCGGCCTCGGCGCATGGGCCTGGTTCAGCGTCGATCATCAGGCCGACAAAAATCGGGCGACTGGGTGGAGAATGCCCGTAGTGATCGATGTCGCCTAACCGAACATGAGACGCGGCTTACGGGCAATTGTTGATGGATATGGGCCTTCCCGAAATCGCTGCGAGGTTGTGCCAAAAGGCACGTACGACGGGCGTAACCGTAGCTGATCTGGAAGCGGAGTGTCCTTGGCTTTGCCAGCAAGTCGTGCGGGACGCCGCGACGGATGGGTTATTCGGATTATGGAGTGACACGAGCAACTTCGATGAGCTCGCTGGTGTTCCAATCGTCGATCCAGACGTTCTCTTGGCGATCGGCAATCTCGCAGGTCATTCTATGGAAGGCCCCGCGATTCACGCCGGTTTGCAACATACCTATGGATATCTTCTCAGCACGATTGAGACTCGGTTCGGCTACAAACGCGACCGTTGGGTGAATCCGTCGCTGGCACAAGGATTTGGCTTACCCCCTGACATTCTCGGACCGAATCCTGCTGAGGGAACGTTGCTCGCCAATGCAACATTTCTCGCGGGAACAGTGGCATTTCGCGGAGATGAGCGAGCAATCCGACGTCTTCGAAAAGTCGCAACCTCCGCTGCCAGTTGGGTCTCTCAACTTCAGTCCATGAAGTTCGAGCAGGATCGAATTGTTGAAACTCTTTACTTACGTGACTCTGCCGGACGATCTCGCTCGATTCGGATTCGGACCGATATCGTCCGTTATCCTCATCAGGTAATGGGAACACTCGAATCGTATTTGCTCGTTTACTCGGTGAAAAACAGCCGCCGAGTGGCTCGACTGACTACTCTCTTCCCCATCACGCAAGCCTTTGCTGCGGAGTTGACGCATCCGGACCGATTCGGACCGTCAACGGAAATTCGCCTTCGCTTTAATGCGTTCCTGCCTGGGCTCGCCGGACAAACAGTTGTCGGTCAACGCACTCTAGAGCGAGTTGTTACCTAGCCGTGCAGCGTGGTCTGCCGACCGCGTCTAGAACTGAATGGCGAGTAAGTAGAACAGCGCGCACAGAGCGCTCAGGCCCATCAACCGGATTGATGTTGTCACGCGGTGGTACTTTGCCGCAGAAACGTGCGAGTCGATCAGGATACCAGCAGTGATTTCGTTCTTTAAGCTGGCCATTCCCAACTCAGAGCAGTCCTTGATGAATCGGTCGACTTCGTCCAAGGTATACGCGCACTGAATCGCCGCGGGATGAAAATGCTGACAGCGTCCCAATGCTGGATGCCGCCCCCTTCGTCGAAAGGGCAAAATGCAACGAAAGGCCCAGATGCTCGATAGGACTAGCATTCCGACCCATAGCATGTAGAGGATCACAACGGCTGCAGTCCACCAAGAGAATGGGTGGGTCAGCTTCTCACTATGCAGATACTCTTTCAACGTCGGAATCAGCAACCCCGCAAGCCCACCGCCGACAGTGAGAATGACTGCGGCTTTCGCATCGGCGAACCGTATCCATTCCGCGATCACTTGGTAAACATCAATGAGGTTCTCGGCTTCCAGTGAAGCCAGTGCCTCGACGGAAATCGCGGGCTGTGAAGGTGCGATCGGGGCAACCGGCTTGATATCGCTTTCGGTCATCGTGAACGTCCCGCTTTACTGACTTGATCCGTTGAATGAACCAACGAGGATTTTTGGAGCATGCTAATCCGGCCCCATGACTGCGTCGACCCTTGATGATTCGATGCTTCAATCCTTCAAAAACTGTCGGCACAGCGAAGTCACTGCCAGTACGACCGATCCAGCGCCCGGTAGTTGATGGCTTCACTCAGGTGCGTGACGGTGATGGCGTCGCTGGATTCCAGGTCGGCGATCGTGCGGGCGATGCGGAGGATTTTGTCGTGGGCGCGGGCGGAGAGGCCCATGCTTTCCATTGCCTGTTTCAGCAGGTTTTCCGCGTCGCTGTCCAGCTTGCAATGCTTTCTGATTTCCGACGGCGTCATCCGGCCGTTGAGTTTCAGCGGTGACGACGGGAACCGCTGGCGCTGGCGGTCGCGCGCGGCGAGGACCTGCTCGCGCATTTGTTCGCTGGTCGTGCCGGGTGTCTTGTCCGATAGTTCGCGGAACGGGACCGCGGGGACTTCAATGTGAATATCGAGCCGGTCGAGCAACGGACCGCTCAGCTTTCCCATATAACGTTCAATGAGCATCGGCGTGCATTTGCAGGCCCGGCGGGGGTCGCCGCGGTAACCGCACGGGCACGGGTTCATCGCCGCGACCAGCATCAAGTTGGCGGGAAAAGTCAGGCTGCCCATCGCGCGGGAAATCGTCACCGTGCCATCTTCGAGCGGTTGCCGCAGAACTTCCAACGTGCGGCGATTGAACTCGGGCAGTTCGTCCAGAAACAGCACGCCGTGATGCGCGAGCGAGATCTCGCCCGGCGCGGGAACGCTGCCACCGCCGACAAGACCCGCTTCCGAGATCGTGTGATGGGGAGAGCGAAACGGCCGTTGCAGCATGAGCGGTTGACCGGGATCAAGCCGTCCGACCGCACTGTAGATTTGGGTCGTCTGCACGCTTTCCTCGGGCGACAGGTCGGGCAGAATTGTCGCCATGCGTTGGGCGAGCAGCGTCTTTCCCGTTCCCGGCGGACCGATCATGAGGATGTGATGCGCTCCCGCGGCGGCGACAACGGCCGCGCGTTTCGCGGACTCCTGCCCTTTCACATCGGTGTAGTCGATGGGGTACCGGCCGTAGAGCGACACTGCGTCGCGCCACGAAAACTGAGCCGGCGGGATCTCGAGCACGCCCGAAAAGAAACCCACCGCTTCGGTCAACGTTCCGACGGGGATGATCTCGACGCCCTCGACAACCGCGGCTTCCCGGGCGTTCGCGAGGGGAACGACAATTCCCCGGCTGCCGAGTTTCTTCGCCGCGAGCGCCATCGACAGTGTGCCCCGCGCGGGACGAATCGTGCCATCCAGCGCCAGTTCGCCCACGGCTCCATATTGCGATAGCTTCTCTGATTCCAATTGCCCGCTCGCAACGAGCAGGCCGAGCGCGATCGAGAGATCGAGCGACGCCGCTTCCTTCGGCAGATCGGCCGGCGAGAGATTAATCACGATGCGGTCAATTGGTCGCGCATAGCCGCTGTTGATCAGCGCCCGTTCAATGCGATGCGTACTCTCACGCACGGCCGCTTCGGCGAGGCCAACGAGAATCGTCTTGGGCATCGCGCCGGGAGAAATGTCGACTTCAACCTCGATCGCGGCGGCTTCAATTCCCAGCAGGGTGTAGGTGGAAAGCTTCGCCAGCATCGGTGTCACACGTTGAGGGGAGTTTTGTTCAGTGCGGCAATTGTGAGAAAGACGACGGCCGCCTTCAACCCGACCGAAGAGAAATCGCTGGCGGTCGGTGGCGTCTGCTGGCGAGTTCAAGGCTGTCCGGGGGATAGGGTCCCGCGGTGAGTTGTTATGGAGAGACTTCAATGGCGATGTACCGAGATGGCTTGCCACAAATGGGCGGCCAACCGTTTCTGACCGATAGCGGCCTGGAAACCACGCTGGTGTTTCGTGAGAACATTCCGTTGCCGCATTTCGCGTCGATTGTGCTCGTCGACAGACCGGATGGCATCGAGCTTTTGCAGCGTTATTTCTACTCGCATGTGGAACTCGCACACGCGCACGGCATGGGCATTGTGCTGGAAAGTACGACCTGGCGGGCGAGTGCCGACTGGGGGCGCAAGCTCGGTTACACGCCCGCGGCGCTGATCAAAGCGAATAGCAGCAGCATCAAATTGATCGAACAGGTCCGTGCGATGTTTCCCATGGGCTCGCCGCCGATCGTGATCAGCGGCAACATGGGACCGCGCGGCGACGGTTATCAGGCTCACGCGAAGATGACCGTCGAAGAGGCGATGCGGTATCACCAGACGCAAGCCGATTGCCTCGCGCACACGAATGCCGACATGCTGGCCGCGTTCACGTTGAACTACGTGGAAGAAGCCATCGGCATCGTGCGGGCGGCACAACGGGCGCGGATGCCAATCGCCATTTCCTTCACTCTGGAAACCGATGGACGCTTGCCTTCGGGAATGATGCTCGGTGACGCGATTGAGCGCACGGACGCGATGACGGACGGCTATCCGCTCTATTACATGATCAACTGCGCGCACCCGTCCCATTTTGCGGAACTGTTCCATGAGCCGGCGGAATGGCATCAGCGGCTGCGGGGTCTCCGGGCCAATGCGTCCAAGCGGAGTCACGCCGAGCTCGATAACTCGCCGAACCTCGATATCGGCGATCCGAACGAACTCGGTGAAGACTACCGGATGCTGTGCGAGATGCTGCCACAGCTCAACATCTTCGGCGGCTGCTGCGGGACCGATCTGCGGCACGTCGCCGCGATTGCCGCCGCGCTGAAGCCGGGAATGGCGCTGGTAAGTTGACTCCCATCTCCGGGAAAATCGGCGGTCGCTGCATCGCACCGGGCCGATCTCACTTGTTTCAACGGGCTCGCCGTCGATAATAGAATTCGACGATCAGAAGAGTCCTGCCAAAGTCCCATAGGTCCTTCAGAAAGAGCTTCCATGCGTTTCCTTTCGATCAGCGCGCTGGCAGTTGCCTTCGCGGTCAGTGTTCCCGGTTTGGCCTCGGCCCAATGGGGCGGCATCAAGGGCCAGGTGGTTCTGGATGGTGCCCTCCCGAAGCTTCCCGATCTCGTTCAGAAAGGCAATGCCGCAGCGAAAGACGCGGCGGTTTGTGCGGTGAACGGTGTGCCCGATGAAAAGATCATCGTGGATGCGGATTCCAAGGGCATTTCGAATGTCGTGATCTATCTCCGCAAGAAGCCGGCGAAGATTCATCCGGAGCTCGCCAAGCCGAAAGAAGCGACCCTGACCTACGACCAGGTCGGTTGCCGGTTCATTCCGCACATTCTCGTCGTACAGTCCGGGCAGACGATCAACGTGCTCAACGGCGACGCCGTTTCGCACAACACGCGTAACGCCCCGGTGAAGAATCCGGGCTTCAACTTCATCGTGGCTCCGAACAATCGTGGCGGGGTCCCGGTCAACAACCAGAAGCTCGCCGAGACCGTCCCGATGCCGATCAGCTGCGATATTCACCCGTGGATGCGCGGTTACTGGGTGATGGTTGATCATCCCTACGCCGTGGTGACCGGCAAGGACGGCAAGTTTGAACTCGAAAACCTGCCCGAAGGCGAGAACGAATTCCGCGTCTGGCACGAAGGCCCGGGCTACATCGAGCAGTCGCTCAAGGTGACGGTGAAAAACGGCTCCGTCGCTGAAGTCCCCGTCATCAAGGTCAAAGCCGCCGACTTGAACAAGTAGTTCACGGTTTGCCGCTCTGAATCGCAAGACGCCCCGGTTTCACCACCGGGGTGTCTTCGTTAATCTCGACGAGTGGCCGAGGCTGGATCGAAGGCAAGCCCCGGAACGAACGGCGTCGACTGTACCGGGGCTTCGCGAGTAAGCTCCAGCCCCGGCCACCCATGACTGCTCCTGTCCCCATCGACAGTGAAAACGGTCTCCTCAGCGGCACTCGTCCTGTGCTTGCGTGGCTGTCGCGGGTCTGTTATTCTTTTGGGCTTCCCGGCGGTGGTGCCGGAGTTTTCAGGAGTGGCAGGGTCATGGCCAAGAATCAGCGCAAAGTCAATAAAGCCAATCACGGACGCCGTCCGGCGAGCTCGAAGGCTCGCAAG
>DASRYX010000594.1:0-6606 GCA_035686985.1 Planctomycetaceae bacterium
CTCTTTGAACCGCTTCCCATATCCATGCGCGCGGGCTAAGCCGACGCCGCGCGATCCCTGCGGCGCATACCGTGCCCATTGCACGACGCGCGCCGCTTCCTCGGCACTGTTCACCTGCGGGACGATGATTCCGTCCGCACCAAGATCGAGTACCGTCTTGATTGGAATCTCCCCCGCCGCCGGAACCCGCACCAGACACGGCGTGCGATGTCCCACGGCCTGCAAAATTCCCTCGATGTCATGAATCGTGAGCGGCCCGTGTTCGCCATCGACAAACAGCCAGTCAAACCCGACATCCGCGAGAATCTCCGCCACCGCCGCGTTCGGCAACGTCACCATCGTGCCGAGCAGTGTCTCACCGGCCTGAAGCTGCGAACGGAACGAACGGGTCATTGCTGTGTCTTATGTAGGGTCCGCTGTGCGGACCGAATCAATGGGAAGGCGAAGATGGTCCGCATAGCGGACCCTACAATTAAACGAGAATGTCGTGCAGCACATGTCCGTGCACATCGGTGAGTCGCCGGGCGATGCCGTTGTGCAGGAAGGTCAACCGGCGGTGATCAAGACCGAGCAGGTGCAGGATCGTGGCGTTGAGATCGTGAATTGACGAGACATCCTGCACGGCTTTGAAACCGAGTTCATCGGTGAGGCCGTAGCTGACGCCGCGTTTCACGCCGGCGCCGGTGAGGAACGCCGTAAAACCGTTCGGGTTGTGATCACGGCCTTTCGCTCCCTTCTGGAACATTGGCATGCGACCGAATTCGGTGCACCAGACGACGAGCGTGTTCTCAAGCAGACCCCGTTGCCGCAGATCACGAATCAGCGCGGCGGCGGGTTGATCCATCACGCGACCGTGAATATCGTACTGCTCGCGCAGCGCCTGGTGACCGTCCCAGTTGAGCTTTCCGCCAGAGGCATACGCACCATTGAACAGTTGCACAAACCGAACACCGTTCTCGATGAGTCGCCGCGCGAGAATGCAATTCTTCGCAAACCCGGCCTTGAGCGGATCCTCCGTGTCATCCGCGCCGTACATCTTCAGGATGTGTTGCGGTTCGGACGACAGATCACTGATTTCCGGCACCGAGAGCTGCATCCGCGCGGCGAGTTCATAGCTTGCGATCCGTGCCGCGAGTTCCGTGTCACCGGGATTGCGGTCGTAATGTGCGCGATTCAATCGCTGCAACAAATCGCGTGCGGCAAGATCTTTGTCCTTGCCGATCGATGACGGTGGCGCGAGGTTCTGGATCGGCTGATTGGAATTGAACGCCGTTCCCTGAAAGACGGCAGGGAGAAAGCCCGGCCCCCAATTGTTGACGCTCGCCTGCGGGATGCCCCGCGGATCGGGAATGGCGACAAACGCCGGCAGATTCTGATTCTCGCTGCCGAGCGCATACGTCACCCACGCGCCGATGCTCGGGAACCCGTCCTGCACAAAGCCCGTGGAAAGAAAGTTCTCGGCCGGACCGTGCGTGTTCGTTTTGCTGGTCAGCGTGTGGATGAACGCAAAGTCGTCCACCTGCTGCGCAAGATGCGGGACCATGTCCGAGCACATCTTGCCGGTCTCGCCGTACGGCTTGAAGTCGTACTGCGGCCGCGCGAGATTCCCCGCCGGACCTTGAAACGTGACCGCCGGCCCACCGGGCATCGGTTGTCCGTCCCGCTTGATGAGTTCCGGCTTGTAGTCCCATGTTTCGAGTTGGCTGCACGCCCCCGCACAGAAGATGACGAGGACATTCTGCGCCTTCGGCGAATGATGTCTGAGCCGCGGCGCATGCGGCCGTGTGGGATCAATCGCCGGCGCGTCATTGGCCAGCAACCGCTGCTCCGACAACAACTGCGTGAGTGCGATCGCGCCAAGCGCCGATGCGGTATCGCCTAGAAAATCGCGGCGGTTGAGTAACGGGTGAACCATCAATGTCTCCGTTTAGCCGCGACCCGCCAGGGGAGCGTGAGATCACACAGCGCTCCCCTAACGGGTCGCGGCTAAACATCATGGTAGAAACAAGAATTCATTGCTGTTGATTAACACGCGGCACAATGTGACCAAACCGTGATTCTCGATCGAACTCACTGCAACAGCTTGCTCGGACGATGATGGTGGACGTGCCAGCGCCAGCGCAAACGCGCGTTGAACTTGTTCGGTCGAGGACGATGGTTTCTCCCTCATAACTCGCGCGGCGAACTGCTCCGCACGGTCGATGACGAAGGGGCTGTTGAATAGATTGAGGGCCTGAATCGCGGTGGTCGAGCGGCTGCGCTTGGGCATCGACTGGCCGGCGTCGGGACAATCGAAGGCGCCAAACACCGGCACGGGTTCCATCCGGACCTTGTGCTGATAGATCATCCGCCGCATTTCATTCGACGTAAACTGCTCCATGGGCGGAAAGCCATTGAGCCCGCCACGCGTCTGGAAGAAATTGAAGCCCGGGCCGCCCATCGTGAGGTTGAGTTCGCCGCTGAGCAACAACAGCGAATCGCGGACCGCCTCTCCTTCCAGCCGGCGTGACGGGAACCGCCACAGCAAGCGATTGTCACGATCGACCTCAGCCGATGTGGTATTCCATGTCGCTGCCTGCTGATAGGTTTTCGATGAAAGAATCAGCCGGTGCATGTGCTTGATCGACCAGCCGTGCTCCATGAACTCGCAGGCGAGCCAGTCGAGCAATTCCGGGTGAGTCGGCAGCACACCGTTGACTCCGAAGTCATTGGGAGTCTCGACTAGCCCCCGGCCGAAATGGCCCTGCCACAGCCGGTTCACCATCACGCGGGCAGTCAGCGGGTTGTGCGGTGAGCTGAGCCACTGAGCCAGCGCGAGCCGCCGCTCTTGATCGGCGAATTTACCGGATTCGCTTTCGTGATGAAAAATCGCAGGAACGGCGGGAGCGATTTCGCCGAGGCGCTGTTCGGCATCACCACGCCGCAGGACGTAGGTCGTGTCTGGCTCGCGGAAGGTCCCTGCGTAGACCATCTGGGGCGTTTCAAGTTTTTCCCGTTCACGGTCCAGTCGTTCGAGTTCGCTCACCATGCGGACGACTTCGGTAGCGTGCGCGGGCTGATGACGCAGCAACGTCTGATGCGGTTCATGCGACGCATTCAGCGGCCCCCGGTCCTCATGACCGGCGACGCGCTGCCACGTCTCGCCATCGTCTGAAACCGTGATTTCATAGCGCACGGGCAGGCGATCTTTCAACTTCTCCTGCCGGTCGCGTCCCCACACAATGCGTTCGATGGTTGCGCTCTGACGAAGTTCGAGTTGGACCCAGCCCCCGCCGCGCTGATTGGAAATCCAGCTCCGATTGTTGCCGTACTGACCATCATGAATGTGTCGTAGTCGATGCGGTTCGCCGGCGCGGTCATCACCGAAATTACCCGATGACGTGGCCACGGTCCCCCTTGACGACAGGGCGAGATTCACGTGCGGGGACGGAGGGCCGTACACTTCGAGTTCATCGAGACACGGCTCATGTTCGTTCTGGTTAATTGTCTCGAAGGTCGTAAATCGCACGAACCGGGCGTTCACGGGGGCAAAGCGTTCGACATTTTCCCGCGCGTTGACCGGATCACGCAGGTGCGGCAGCGCGCGGGGAGCTTGATCCGCATTTTCCTGCAGCACGATGACATCGGCAGTGATCCCCGACCCGGTGTCGCCGCTGCGAAGAATCAGCTTCGTCATGGGCGTCCATTCGAGAATGCCCAGCGACTGCAACCCGCTCCATAACGGCTTCTGTTCAGTCTCCCCGGTGTTGACGCCCGCCGGGTAATATTGATCGACGCGCGCGAGTTCGCGCTGATCGGCGGTGGTGGCGAGATCGCCGTCGGCATCAATGACGTAGCGGGCATCGCGGGTGTGAACACCGCTGCCGTGGGCGCCCCACGAGATCCAGAGTTGATATCGTCCCGCCACGCCGGGCTGATAGGTCAGCACATCCTCACCGGGGACGTTGTTCCACCAGTGATAGCGTCCGCCGCTGATGTTGTTAACTCGCTGTGCATCACCGACATCGTCTTCGTAACCGGGCCGGTCGCCCTGAGGATTGTTGCCGGGCCCGTTCGCTTTCTTGAGAAACGTCACGCGTTGCGAATCGAGTTCGTCAATGATCAGCGTCTTCCCGGCAAACGCCCGCGGTTCGTATTCGCGCAGACGTTCTTCCAGGTCCGCAATCGCCGGGTCGAGTGCATCGGCGGCCTGCTGACGGGCGGCAGAATTGGCATCGAACATCGGGCGGTCGCCGTATTCCACTCCGGCGAAAAAGCCCTGCATCGCGTAGTAATCGCGCTGCGTCAGGGGGTCGAACTTGTGATCGTGACACCGCGCGCAACCCAGTGTGATCCCGAGAATCGTCGAGGTCGTCCCGACAATGATTTCATCCAGCGCATCCTGTCGGGCGGCACGCTTGGATTCCTCGTCGGCTCCGATCTGGCCGGGCAGCAGCACCGCTGAAGCCACCAGAAAGCCCGTCGCTGCGTCCTGTTGAAACGTGTCGCCGGCAATCTGCTCGCGCACGAACTGGTCATACGGCTTGTCCTCGTTGAAGGACCGGATCACATAGTCGCGGTACGGCCACGCATGCTCCCGCGGCGTGTTGACTTCGAAGCCATGCGTGTCGGCATAACGGACGACATCGAGCCAGTGCTGGGCCCAGCGTTCCCCGTAACGCGGGCTCGCCAGCAGTTCTTCGATCAACTGCGGCACGGCGTCGGGTGAGGCGTCCTTAATAAAAGCCTGCACGCGTTCCGGCGTCGGCGGCAGTCCGGTGACATCGAGAAACATCCTGCGAATCAGCGTTGCGCGCTCTGCCGGAGCTTGCCGCCGCGCAACTATCGCGGCAAGCCGCTGATCGATGAAGGCATCGACCGGATGAGTCGATCCATTGGTCGCGGTGGGAACCGACGGACGCGTGAAGCGTTGATAAGCCCAGTGCTGTCGCGGATCGGCAAGGGGCGTTTCGTAGTCCGGCCCGTGTGCCCCCTGCGTGATCCATTCCCGCAGCGCTGCTATCTCCTCCGGCTTGAGCGGATCGCCCTCCGGGGGCATGCGCGAGGACGTGTCCTTGGACGTGACCCGCGCGATGATCTCGCTGCCACTGAGATCACCAGCCTTGATCGCCGGACCGCTGTCACCGCCTTTGAGAATCAGCGCGGCGGTGTCGAGCCGCAGACCACCTTCCTGCTTGAGCGCCGCGTGGCAACCATAGCAGCGTTCCTTCAACACCGGCTTCACGTCGCGCAGATAATCCACCGGCTCGGCGGCACCGACAGCTACGGAAAACAGGCACAACGTCGTCAGCGTGAACCAGAAAGGCATGCGTCACCACCGGAGCAGAATCATGCGGGTCGCTACGCATCTTATCGAGATATGCTGATGGTTGCGAAGAGAAGAAGCGAAAGAGATCCAAGGATGCACTCCCTGGGCTTCAAAGGAGAAATCAGGCGGGGGCGGAGTAGGGGCGGAATTTTTCGAGAGTCCCGCGATCGCCGCGGAAGAGCCAGGCGCGATTGGGGCCGAGGCGGCTCGCCGCGGGCGTGTCGATGAACTGGCTGGAATCGGCGGCGTTCATGGCGAAGGCAATCCGCTGCTCGAAATGGCCCTGCGTGTCGCGGCTGAACCAGCGGGACAGCGTGTTGACGCTGTCACACCAGACCCAGGTGTGAATGCCGACGGACGGACCATCGCGCAGGATCTCCGCGAGTTGATCAGCGGGGGAGGCGGTAGCCCCCTTCTTGTCGAAGCTGCCGAAGCCGTAATCGTCGTCCTTTTTGCGCAGCTTGCGGAAGCGGACGAGATCGAACAGACACAGCCAGATCCGCGGTCCGGGGCGGCCGTCCCGTTTACGGACTTCCTCGACCAGTTCCGTCAGCTTTGCATCGAGGTCCGGAATATCGAACGTGGAAACCGTGGTGCGCTTTTGTCGAAGTGCGAGGACGGTGGCGGCGGCGTGTTCCTGTGGACTGCCGTTGAACCACCACACGGCCTGTTCGCCATGCGGGTCGGATGTGACCGAGAGCGTCGCGGCGGACAGAACCCCCAACGCGGCGGATTCATCCTGACCCGTGAGCAGCAGGTTAAAACCGACCGCAGGAAGAAATTCCAGTGGCAGAGCACCGCGGAGACTAACCGCTTCGCCGAGCCAGACGGTCGCGGCCCCGTTCGCTTTCAAGACGCCGTTGGTTTGCGGAAGCTTCGCAACATCCGCCGGGACGTTACCCTCGAACACGATTGCGGGCGGCGGGGTCATCGGCTGATGCTCAGCGCGTTGCCGGACGAGCTTCAGATAGTCATCACGGGCGGCGTCATCCAGCCAGACCACCTGGAACAGATGGTTCCCCGCGGGCAGTCCGTTGGCGTCATTGTAGATGGCTTCACCGGGACGCGTGAGCATCCGCGCGGCGGTATTTTCTTCACTGAGAATCAGGTGGGCGTCGGTTTCGCTGCACTGCAGGGCAATCCGCACGGCAACTTGTCCCAAGGTGCTGCGGGCGAGCGAATACGCGCCGGCCAACGTTTGCGACCCGAGAATCACATGCACGCCGAACGCGCGGCCTTGTCGAATCAAGCGGTCGAGCAACAGTCCCGCGGTTTGCGCCAGCGGATCATCCTCGACG
>DASRYX010000595.1:0-3082 GCA_035686985.1 Planctomycetaceae bacterium
CTGTCGAAGGGCGTAACGGTTTCAGTGCTGCCGCGAAGGTTGGGCAACCGATCGTGCTTCCTCCACCGGTAACGAATCAAGAACCGTTCGACCTTCGCTTTGAGACGGCGAGCAGCCGCATCTTCGTCGTCGGTGGCGAGAAGCTGGCGTTTCGTTCTGCCGAGGATGGCACGTTACGAATCATGGCCGATCTGCCCGAACGATCCGTGTCGTTGCAGGATCATGATTCGGGTCAGGTCGCTCCTTGCGAGCTGATCGCATCGCGCCCGGTCTGGAAGGGAGAGCAACTGTGCGTCCGCTGGACCCTGCGGCAGCGTGATGGCCAATTCACCGCGCGGCCGACCTTGGGCTATTTTCTGTTGCAACCGTTGGATCGTTCCGGGGTGGAGATCGGTACTGCCGCCGTCTGCGTTGGATCGGCAGACCTGCCGGGGCAGCCTCTACCGACATGGGAGTTTCTGATTCCCGCCTGGCCGGGGACGGCCGTCACGGCCCGTGTGCAGGGATGGATCACGAATGCTCCGGTTACTGCAGACGGTGCGGAGTCATGTGCCGCGCTGCTGGAGAAACAGAAGACCGACGAAACCTGGCAGGCGCTGCCGATTCCAAACATCGGCTGGCAGATCCGTCATGATGGAGCGACTCTCACGCTGATCGAACGTTATGACATCACCACCACTGAGCCGAAGGTGTGGACCGATCTGCGCTGGGATCGTTCGCAGGCGTCTCACAAGCTGCTCAGTATCGAGCGCCGATTCGATGCAGCACACCATCTGTTCGTGCAGACGTGGACCTTCGACCGGGATCTCGCGCCGGCTGACATCGCGGGACTTCAATGCGAGTTTACACGCCTCGACCGGCTCCGAGCCCAAGGTTGGGACACCGCGAGTGCGATGCTGCTCCCGGTGGCCTCGGAGAAGCTGGCCATTCAGCCGGTTCCTGTGATGAGACGCTGATGATGCCGCCCCGGCGTCATTCACCGGCCTGAGTGGCTTTCACGACGTCTTTCCGCGGACGTTCCTGCGAGAGCTGTGGTTCCGTGTCCATCCCGAAACAGGGACAACCGCACGCGCGATACGCCTGCCGGGCCGCCAGACGAACGTTCCCGTCGGCTTCCAGATAGCAGCCCTGTTCATCACAGCCCCAGCCGAGCTGATAGAGTTTTTCGGACAGTTCCGGGGAACAGCAGCGGCGGCGATCACACTCATCTTCCGAGAGTCGAACCGACTTGCGGATCGCTTCGGCGGCGGCCATGCGGACTTCCGGGAAGCAACTGTCGAGACCCGCCCGCAACGCCGTCACCGTGCCGGGATCACACGCACAGCCGATATCCCCCACGGCCGCCAAGGCCGCCTTTGTCTGCGGAATGTCGGCCTTCTTCGCCACCACTGAAGACGCGCTCGCTACCGCCACGTTCGGCGACTGAGCCAGCGCCGGATCGGTCAACGGTCTCAACGGGACACGCGGCCCGAAAGCGGGGTGCAGACCCGCCATCTTGGCCTTCAGATGGTCGCACTTCGTGCCCATCTTCGCGAAGAGGGGATCAAACCCGAGAAACGTCCAGAGCGTGTAGGGAGGCGCAGCGACAATCGGGGCACCGGGAATCGGTGGACCGGCAGGAAATGCCGATGGAGCCGGCGCGGACGCACAGCCGGCGAGCGCCATCAGCCCGACGAGCCTGGCGATCCGGAAGCCATCCCATACGCCCAAACACCGACGGCCCATTGCCAAATCATGCGTCTTGAGGACGAATCCATCCCGACCGCGACACGGACACTGATCGCCAATTCATTCCATCGACACGATAAGAATGGAAATCGATGAAAATCCGTCAAGACTCTTCAAGACGGAACGGCGGCAACCTGGCTCAAGAAAGACGGTCAGCGGACCTTCTGACCAAAGACGAGCTGGACTGGTGGGGCAGCTTTCCCGGGGGCGACTGTCACCTTCGTCCGATTCTCATAGCGATAGCCACGAACGGTTCCGGACGCGACCAGTTCGTAGAGGCCGGGCGCTACCGATTCAAACTGAAACTGTCCCGACCGGTTCGTCTTCGTGGTGAGCGTCTTGACGGCGGTCTCTGCCGGGGGAGCTTCTTTCGGGGGAATGGAAATCAATCGCACCTCGGCGTCTCCGATCGCTTCTCCGGCATATTGCACCTGGCCCTGCAGTGGAACCGCGACTCGGACGGCGACTTCGTCTGCAGTCAGACATCGCAGGGGGACCACACTGACAGGTCCCGCGTTCCCGACGAGGTCCGTCGCTTGCATCACTACGACGTAAGAGCCGGGCGTCAGCTTTTCGGTCGGCAAGGTCAACGACCACTGGTCATCGCTGTCGGCTTTGGCAGGGACCATGACTGTGTTCGGGGCGATGATCCCGAGCCCGGTCAGATCGATCCCCGCGGAAACACTCGCGACACCGCTTAATCCCCGGTCATCGGCGCGGGCGGTGATCCGCACCGGTTGACCGGGCGCCGGTTCTCCGTTGTCGGAAATGTTGATCCGGGACAGTCGCGGGCCTTCCTTGTCGAAGGCCACGGCCGTTCCTTCACTCCAAGCTTCGCGCGGTCCATGCGCCACCCGGGCCAGCACGGTTCCCCATTGATCGGACAGCCCGGCTGCGGGAATCGAGACCTGCCAGTCCCGGACCGATGTCGTCAGCGTCCAGATTCCCGCGGCGTCGATCGATTCGAGCACAACACTCGTCTGGCGATCGGCGGGCAAACGCAGCGTGGGCTCGCCGTTCAATCTCCGGTCACCATTCCGGTCGATGCCGACTTCAATCAGATTCTCCCCCGCCGCGAACTTTGTGGGCATCGTCACCGCGACGGTTACGGGAATCATGTCGATCGGAGACCGCACCGCGGAGCGTCGATTCGGGGCCAGAATCTCGACCGCGAAATCGTCCGAGGGTTGCGCTCCGTCCTGGTTCACGTTGAAGGCAAAGGCCCGATGCCAGTCATCGACATCAATGAGCACCACGGCTTGCTCGGCGGGACTTCGCCACGGAAGATTGAGCACGAACTCGCGCTGATGCGGTTGCAGCATCCCCCCCACGCTGGGGGCTGACACCGATTCCC
>DASRYX010000596.1:0-3097 GCA_035686985.1 Planctomycetaceae bacterium
CTTCTGGCGAGTGAGGTTGTCCTGCGTTTGTTTGTTGAGTTGTGTGTTTCGCAGGATGTTGATGCTGTAAAGCAGGTTGAATGCCAATCGTTGCGCCGCGCATGGTTTCCTTGACAGAGGCGTCCATGCCAGTGACGTAACGTCAAGCGTGTGCATCATTAACCGAGCGCACAAAAATCTTTTCGCGAGCCTGAAATCACGATCCGTTGCGCTGCGACTCGTGATGCCCATTCGCATCATCGCTGGCAACATGGTCGCGTGTTTTCAGAGAAGTGCGTGAGCACCAAACGACTTGCGAGCGCGCTCAATGCGATGTTGCCATGATGCGATTCGGCATCGCATTGCGTGCGAGGTTTTTGTTGGCCCGCTATCTCAAGAAAACCACGGGTGGCCGGCGCTGGACCGAAGGAAAGCCCCGGAACGGGTAGCGCTGATCGTTCCGGAGCTTCGGAGGACGCTCCAGCCCCGGCCACCCTTACCGTGCGGTTTCCGAGCCGATGTCAAGGGCTCGCATTCCCTTCTCCCATCGGCGGTTTAGCATGCCAGAGAGATGTGACTGCTGATGCTGTGTTCGCCCGCAAGGATCAACCCGAATGTCCCGCGTACCGTTCTGGCTTGCCGCCGTGTGTTGGATTTTCGTCACCACAACGGCGTCGGCGGCCGATCCGTGGATCGTTCTCGAAGGCAAAGACGGCCCCGGCAAGGGCAAGCACATCGTCCTGATCAGCGGCGACGAAGAGTACCGTTCTGAGGAAGCGCTGCCGCAACTCGCGAAGATTCTCTCCCAACATCACGGCTTCAAATGCACGGTCGTCTTCGCGATTGATTCGGCGACCGGCGAGATCAACCCGGAAAAGCGCGACAACATCCCCGGTCTCGAAGCGTTGAAGACCGCCGACCTAATGATCATCGCCACGCGCTTTCGCGAACTGCCCGATGAGCAGATGCAGCACATCGCCGAGTACGTCGACGCGGGCAAGCCGGTCATCGGCATGCGGACCGCCACGCATGCCTTCAACAATCCGAAGAGCGAGAAGTACGCCAAGTTCCACTGGCAGAGCAATGTCGCCGGTTATGAACAGGGTTTCGGCCGGCAGATCCTCGGCGAGACCTGGATCAGCCACCACGGCAACCACGGTTCACAAAGCCAGCGCGGCGTGGTCGTCGCGGGACAGGAAAATCATCCGATTCTGAAAGGCATCGAACCGGGAACGATCTGGGGACCGTCCGATGTGTACGGCGTCCGCCTGCCATTGCCGGGTGACAGCCAGCCGCTGGTGCTGGGAGCAGTGCTGGAAGGGATGAAGCCCGAGGACAAGCCGATTGCCGGGGCGAAGAATGACCCGATGATGCCGATCGCGTGGACCAAGACGTACAAAGGTGCGAACGGCCAGTCGGGGCGCGTCTTCACTACCACGATGGGCGCGGCGACCGATCTTCTCGCCGAGGGATCGCGCCGCATGATTGTCAACGCGGTGTATTGGGCGCTCGGCATGGAAGACAAGATCGCGGCGAAATCAAATGTCGAACTCGTCGGCAAGTATGAACCGTCACCGTTTAAGTTCGGCGGCCACAAGAAGGGCGTGAAGCCCGCGGATCTGCTAGCGAACTAGAACGAAATGTTCGGTCCGAAATGAAGAAAGCCCGCCGTGCGACCCAGTGGTCACACGGCGGGCTTTTCGTTGAATCAACCTGGCGGGTTACTCGATGCCCACGGGCGAGGCGAACTTGGCCGGATCATCGCTGAAGACGGCGTGCGTCGCTTCGCTGGAGAACAGGTAAAGCTGGCCTTTGAACCACGCGGCGTAGTCGAGCGTGCCTTCAGCGACGTCTTTGTCACGGATCAGGACCACAACGTCGGCACCGTAAGCGGCCGGGGCATAGTTGCCGGGTGACTGTTCAAACTTCGCCTTCGCTTCGGCACTGGCGAAGTGGAACTTCTGTCCGCGGAACTGAGCGTGGAACTCGGGCTTGGCGTCCTTCAGTTCCCGTTCATCCCGCAGCGTGACCGGGCAGAAGCCCTTCAATCCCTTCATGCCGCCGCGGTCTTTGATCTTCTGCATTTTGGTCGCATAGGCGACTTCTTCGGGCGATTTGTTCGGCGTCGCAATCACCGGATCATTCGGCAACGTGAGTGCGGGCTCTTCCGTCGCCGGTTTTGATTGAGTGGATTGCGGCACGTCCGCCGGGAAGAATTCGTCATCGCCGACCGGAGCCGTCTGAACCGGCGCGGCCACCACCTTCGCCGGTTCTTCGGGCTCGATCGCCGGGGTCATCGGAGCCGGAGCGGCCTCCGCGGCGATGACAGGAACGGCGAGCGGGGCCGGTTCGGCGATGGCTTCCGTCTGCGGCGCGGCTTCCATCGGGAACGGCTGAGCGACAATCGGCTGTTCTTCATCGAGCGCGAGCCCGGAGAACGGCGACTCCATCGCTTCTTCGTCCGCTTCTTCTTCGTCTTCTTCCGGGAACGGTTCCGGGAAGTCTTTGGCAGGTTCGGCCGCCACGATGTCCGCCCCTTCGACGGGCATCGGTGCAGCTTCTCCCAGTTCGACTTCCACGGGAGCTTCAAACGGCGATTCGGCGTCGGCGTCCACCATCACCGGTTCTTCGAAGATCGGCTCTTCTTCCGGTGTCGGGCGGGCGGTGAAGGACGGCGCCGACTTCGGACCGGTGACCACCGGGGTCTGCGGTGCGGCGATGATCTCAGCCCGCACTGGCGAAGGAGCGGCGGCGGGGACATCACGTTCCAGCTGCAACTTCTCGGCCACATTCACCGTCACCGGCGGCAAGGCTTCCTTCCGCGGTTGAACCACGGGCGCGGCGGTCCGCGGTGCAACAACCGGGGCGGGTTTCGCGGCGACAGCAACCGGAGCAGGAACCGGGGCTTGCACGACCGGAGCCGCTTGCGGCGGATTCGTAGCGACCGGCTGTTGAGTCGCGGGTGCCTGATCGGCTAACCGCTGCGGCTGAGTCCCATTGAACGGAGCATAATTTCGAGCCGGCGGCGGAGCCTGGCGCATCTGCACGGTCGGATTCATCACGGGTCCGCTCGTTCCCGCGGCCGGCGCGGGGTTCACGGGCTTGGAATCACGCCCGG
>DASRYX010000597.1:0-2466 GCA_035686985.1 Planctomycetaceae bacterium
CTGGAACTCTACGCCGCGGACTTCGCCGAAGAAGGCCTGCGGCTCGCGTCGATGAGCGACGAAGAACTCGCCGATCACGAACTGACTCGCGCGACGACATTGTCGGTCGTCGATCACTGGCTCGGCGAATTGCTGGACGCCGCCCGCCGTCTGCCTGGTCGAAAGTTGATGACCGTGTTCGCGTGGGCGGGCGCGATCTGGGAACCGGTCCCACGACCAACGCCGCTGATCGCTCCGTTCGATCCGCAGCAATCACAAGTGCCGTGGATTATCGCCGGTGACGACATCCTCCCCGGCCGCACGAACTCGCTCGTCACCACAAAGGATCTCTTTCCAACGCTGGGTGGCTGGGTGGGAGTCCGCGACAACCCAGGAGAAACCACGCCGACGCCGGTCTCTGGGGCGGCGAAGACTTCGCCCCAGCCACCGATAGATCTGTTGCCGCTGATCAACGGCGATATCGCCACCGTGCGGCCGAATGTCCAACGAGTTGACGCCAACCGCGGCGCGTTGTGGACCGCGAACGATCTCACATTGTTCGCCCGCAGCGGCGATGACTGGGCGACGCAGCGTTACCTCTCGCCCGAAGACGGCTGGACGGTCCATGATGTCGCCACACAGACTCCAGATGTGACTGCCGAGCGTCTCGGTGAGTTCCGTCAATCGCTACCATCGAGTATGGATTGATTTCAGAATTACAACGTCCCCTAAGGCCGCACCGCATGAACGACACCAGCCATCATGATGACCGCATCGCGAAGATGACGTTCGCGTCGGTGTATCCGCATCTGGTGGCCAAGGTCGAAAAGAAAGGCCGGACGCGGGACGAGCTGCATCAAGTCATCGAGTGGCTGACCGGCTATTCCGAAAAGGATCTCAAGAAGCACATCGACAAGAAAACCACATTCACCGACTTCTTCGCACAGGCCCGGCTGCACCCGAACGCACACCTCATCACCGGCGTGATTTGCGGGTACCGCGTCGAGGAGATTGAGAACTCACTGACGCAACAGGTGCGGTATCTGGACAAGCTCGTGGATGAACTCGCCAAGGGCCGGAAGATGGAAAAGATTCTGCGGTCCAACCCATAAAGTGCGATCGGCGAGCGGCGCGGCGTCAGCCCGCCGAGTTTTGTTGTTGATACGGTCCTCCTCGTCGGCCTGACGGCTCGACGCTCGCCGGCGCCCGCCCTGAATTCCCCAACCCGCAGGGTCGCGGCGGCGCAGGACCGGTGTTAGCATGGAAGATCGGGTGGGCAGGACCCGGGTGCTGACCACGGATTACGGTCTCTCGAAAGCAGACGATATGTCAGAGGCGGTCTCGCAGGCGCAGCTGCAGCAGTCGATTGAACGCATCAACAAGGCCTTTCTCGCCATCAAGGAACAGATGGCGAAGGTGATCGTCGGCCAGGATGACGTCATCGAGCAACTGCTGATTTCCCTCTTCACCCGCGGGCATTGCCTGCTGGAAGGGGTGCCGGGACTGGCCAAGACGCTGATGATCAGCACGCTGGCCCGCACGCTCTCGATGACGTTTGCCCGCATCCAGTTCACGCCCGACCTGATGCCCGCGGACATCACCGGCACCGACGTGCTGCAGGAAAACCGCGACACCGGCAAGCGCGAGTTCCGCTTCATCTCGGGGCCGTTGTTCCACAACGTGGTCCTCGCCGACGAAATCAACCGCACGCCGCCGAAGACTCAGGCCGCGCTACTGGAAGCCATGCAGGAACGGCAGGTGACGGTGGGGCAGACCCGCCACATCCTGAGCGATCCGTTCTTTGTGCTCGCGACGCAGACCCCGATCGAACAGGAAGGAACGTATCCGCTGCCGGAAGCGCAGCAGGACCGCTTCATGTTCAAGGTCTTCGTGCGCTATCCGACATTCCAGGAAGAACGCCAGATCGCGCAGCGGACAACATCGGCCGCGCAGTCAGAACCGACGACCGTGTTAAACGCCGTCGATATTCTCGAACTGCAGCAACTCGTCCGGGCGGTGCCGATCAGCGATCACGTCACCGATTACGCCTTGGCCTTGGTGCGACAAACTCGTGTCGGTCAACCCGGCGTGCCGGACTTCGCGACCGAATGGTTGAGCTGGGGCGCTGGTCCGCGCGCCGTGCAGTTCCTGTTGCTCGGCGCGAAGGCGCGTGCGCTCTTGCAAGGTCGCACGCATGTCTCCACCGACGATATTGCGGCGCTTGCGGCTCCCGTCCTCCGGCACCGCATCGTCACCAATTTCTCGGCAGAGAGCGAAGGGATCACCACCGACAAGGTGATCCAGGAACTGCTGAAAGTCACCCCGGCAAAGGAAGGCGAACTGACACGTGACCCGCGACTCCAAAAGATTTTTGCAGCCTGAGACGATCGCGCGGATCGCCCGGCTGGAAGTCGTCGCGCGGAACGTCGTCGAAGGCTTTCTCTCGGGCGGGCATCGCAGTCCGTACTTCGGGCAATCCATCGAATT
>DASRYX010000598.1:0-7293 GCA_035686985.1 Planctomycetaceae bacterium
GCGTAGCCCAGTTCCGCTCCAGGAACAGGTTGATGTCGTAGGCTTCCCAGGCTTTGGCAACCGCCGGGTTGATCACCCCTGAGGTGCGGTCCCATAGCCGCTGTGGCTGGTCATTGTCGCCGCGCGGACTGAAGACCGCCTCAAAACTTTCGAACTGTCCCCCATGTCCGAGCACGCGCTCCATCAGATCAAAATCATCGATCCAGAGCCGCACTTCATTCGCCGCACGCCGCGCAATCGGTCGGCGATGTCCGGCCGCGGTGCGATAGTAATTCTCCCCGGGGCGATAGATGTTCACCCGCGAGAAATCACGAAAATCGATCGAATCCGGCGCGGTGCTCCACACACCACCGAAGATGTCGCGATGGTTGAGCTGCAGCCACAGGCACGTCCAGCCGCCGGAAGAATGCCCGTTCACAAACCGGCCGTGCGGTGCCGCGACCGTCAGGTAACGCTTCTCGAACTCCGGAAGCCACTCCTTAACGAGTGCCGTGCCCCACGGGCCGTTGTTCGCGGAGTCGGCGAAGACGTGGTGGCCCCACGGGCAGCTTGGATCGAGCGTGACACGGATGAACTCGACGCCCCCGGGGTTGTCCTCTTTGATCGGCTCGTTGCGGATACCGTCAAAGTGCGTCCCGCCAAACCCGGGCGTGTTGAAAATGACCGGATACCGTTTGCGAGGTTGTTCGTAATAACTCGCAGGCAGGTGAACCGCTGCGTTGATAAACATATCAGTGCCATGAAATCGCGAGAGGGCATCCGAACGGAACGAACAGAGTTTCGACCATTCGGTGTCGTTGAACTGCCGCAGCGGCACGCGCTGGTCGATTGTCAGGGACACCGGCTCTGCTGGTGTCTCCACCGGGATATCGACGACGGCACTAAATCCATTGTTGCCGCCGGTACCGACGTTCCGTTCCCACGGATTGAATCGCGCCACTGCCTGCACACGCCGGGCGATCGCCGGCCATTCGTTCAATGGCCGAGGCAAAGATAAAAGTCCTGGTGTCGACGACGTGATCAGCAGCGGATCCCCCGGTTGCCAGTCGGTGACATCGAGCGAAACGATCGGCTCGGGCGCGAACCAGTTCGGCCCCATCCGCGGCTCGGTCTCTTTTTTCTCCGTCGTGAAAACATACACTCGACCGGTAAACGGGCGGGAATGGATCGCCGGTGTGAACCGAATCTCAAACCGCAACTCGGCCGCTTGTGTCGAGTTTGTCCCCGAGAGAATCGCCACGATCATCACGGCACGGAAGACGAACATGGTCATGGTTTTTCCCAGTCACAGATTCGGCGAACGACGATCACCATGGCGAGTTAGTTTCCAACAAGCCGATTGCGGACGGGCATTGTATCAACAAGGCAGAGTGTGCCGAGTAAGATGGGGCATTCTGTTCTGTTCCTCGCCGTGAGTCTCTCGCCGATGGCCGATACGCTGATCATCACGAACGGCACTTTAGTCCTGCCGGATCAAATCCGCCCTCACGGTCGTGTCGTGTGCCGGCGCGGTCGCATCGCCGCCATTGAATCGGCAGACAAACCCGTTCCCAGCGGAGTGGCTGTCATTGATGCCCGCGGCGGATTCATTTCGCCGGGATTTGTGGACATCCACGTGCATGGCGGCGACGGAGCCGACTTCATGGATGGCACCTTGGAAGCCGTCCAAACCGCGTGCCGGTGTCATCTCCGGCATGGTACGACCACCATCTTTCCAACAACGACCACGGGTTCCCCCGAGCAACTGGCGGCGATGATCAACGCCTGCAAGACCGCGATGCAAACCGCCCCGGCCGGTGCAGCCCGCATTGCTGGTGTGCACTTTTACGGTCCCTATTTTGCCGCGAACAAAGTCGGATGCCACAACCTTGCAGGACAGCGTCCGCCCGCTCGCAATGAGTACGAACGGCACTTCGCGTCGGGGATCATTCGCATCGCCACCTGTGCTGCGGAACTAACCGGAGCCATCGAGTTTTACCGCTTCGCAAGGCGGAAAAAATGTCTCGTCACCTGCGGGCATTCCAACAGCACGTGGACCGAGATGGCCGCGGCCTATCAGGCGGGGATGCGGCACGTGGACCATTTCTGGTGCGCCATGAGTTCCGTGGCTTCGCTGCGCGATCGCTGCGGCACACCCATGCAGGCCAGCATGGAACAATTCGTCCTCGCCGAACCGGAGATGAGCACGGAGGTCATTGCCGACGGCTGCCATCTTTCGCCGGAACTATTGCGATTTGCGTATCAGATGAAAGGCCCGCAGCGACTGTGTCTCGTCACCGATTCCAGCCGCGCCCTCGACCTGCCGCCGGGTGAATACCGCTTTGGCCCGGACACCGACGGTGAGTGGTTTCGGCACGACGGCGAAGTCGGCCGCATGCTCGACGGCAGTGCGCTCGCCAGCAGCACCGCGGGGATGGACCGCATGGTCCGCACGATGGCCGCCTCCACCAAAGCCCCGCTGTGCGACGTGATCCGCATGGCCTCGCTCACCCCCGCCGAACGCACCGGCATCGATCATGATGTCGGCAGCCTCGACATCGGCAAACGGGCGGATGTGCTGGTGCTATCAAAACGCCTGCAGGTGCGACATGTTGTGCACGACGGCGTCAGCCAATAGTCACTCCACCTTGTCCACGCTGATCCACAAGGGGGCGCTGGCGTAAGTGGCTTTCATTACGAAGTTGATGGAGAGATTCGCCATCACGCAGGTGAGTTGCTTTTCGACCGGCGGGGCGGCTTTGTCGGCTTTGATCGTGATGTAGCCTTCCGTTGCTCCGTTCGACAGGAGCGTCTTGCTGTTGCCGCTGTCGATGCTGATGCCATCGGGCAGACTGCTCGCGAAAATCTGTTCGAGGTGGTTGAACGTCAGGTCGAGGACGACGTTCGCTTTCATCTCCGGAGCCCGTTGCACAGTGATCGCGACCTTTTTCGATTCGCCCGGTTTGAGACGGATGTCGGTCTCGCTGATGGTCACCGCGAGGAGATCGTTCGGGGCGCCGACGTTGACCATGTGCTGCTCGGCGGGCCAGTGAACGCGGCCGCCGCCGGGGTTGTACGTTTCCTGATACGGCGTCGCTTCGACACTGAATTCCAGCGGTGGCTGCCCTTCCCCTTGCGGCATGATCGCCGTGCCCCAGATCCGCAGGTTCGACGCCGCGAATTTAGCGTCGGGTGCCGCCGAGAGCACGATTGCGCCGTCCGGATATTTCGTGGTCAGCGCCCGGCCGCACGTCGCGGTCACCCCCGGCGGCAAACCCTCGACGTGCAGTTCCACATCGCCCTTGAAGCTATGCTTGCGGTTCGCGCGGACAAACAGCACGCCGTTGGTTCCCGGCGTGAGATTGGTCTTGTCGGTATCGATCAGCAGATCGAACGTCGGCACCGTCGGCGTGATCTTCAGCACATAGCCGAAGCCGTCACCGCCGCGGAGATGGACGTCGCGCATCTCGACGAAGTATGTCCCATCGGCCGGCGCTTCCCAGCCTTCGATGAGCGTGTCGGCCGATTGCAGCTTGCCGAAGCGGCCGTCATCGTCTTCTTTCAGTGTTTGTTCTTTCTCGTTGAGCACCCGTAGATAAGAATCAACTTGCGACTGCTGCCGCCGGGCGAGCACCTCGAACGAAAATTTTTCACCCTTCTTCGCCGGGAAAGCATACACATCCAGATCTGACGGCTTCTCGATGCGGCCGGTGATGACCGCGGGCATCGTGACCGGAACGGCCATCGCAACGGCATCATTCTCGGCCGCGGGCTCGACGGTGATCGGCGTTTCGGTCACATAGACCGATACCGGGTTCGTGGTCGTTTCACCAATCTTCACTGGAATCGACTGAAACCCCGCGGTTCCCAATGACGGCGGGTTCACCGTCGCCGTTATGCCGGTGGGAATGAGCGATCCCGACAACTCGATCGGCGTGTCGATGCCGGGGCGCACGGCCAGCGGAAACATCTGCGTCACGAATGGCCGCGAGTTGACTTCGATGCAGTATTCCCAATCCACGTTGCCCTGGTACCGCACATCGCGAATTTCGAGAAAATATTCGCCGGCCTTCGCAAAAGTGTGCGACAGGAACGGATCGGCGAAGAACGCGTTGTCCGACATCGCGACCACACCCCCGGCGGCATCGCGCAGGAAGAGAATCGGGTCGATGTGGTTCTGCAGGTCGTGAATCTTGTCCTCGAGCCGCTGGGCCCGCACATGGAAAGCGAGCGACTGCCCGGCTTCCGCGGTGAACTTGTAGAAGTCGAAGTCCTCGGCCTTTTCGATGCTGCCGCACAACGTGGCGGGGAACGCGACCGCCTGGGCTTTGTCGCGCGTGTTGTTGTCGGCGGCTTCGGCTACGACGGGGTCACGCACGATGACGAGCTGCCCCAGCGTGCTCGCCCCGTTCGGCGTCGCCAGCCGGAACTCGCGCACGCCCGGCAGCGCATCGGCCGCCGCGGTGATTTTCAGCTTGAGCTTGGTCACATCTTTCGGTTTCTCACCGGGCTTGAGGGCCGGCTGCTCGGGAGCAATCGCTTCTGCCATGACGCCGGTCCCGCTGACGAAGACCTGAAACGTCCCCAGCATCGTATACCGCGAATGCACCTCGCACTCCGCCGTCGTCCCCACCTGCACCGCAACGGGCTTGAGGCTCATCACCATCGGATACGAGGTTTGAGCATGGGCAACCGTTGTCATGAGGAACGCGAGCACGGTGAAAGAAATGTTTCGCAGCATCGATTCGATCCTTTTCGTCATCACCCATCGCATCAGAAGATGATCGTAACAGCCTCATCTGGGAATGAGATCTCATCTTTCACCATCCAACCGCACGGAAAGCGTCCCTGTAGGTACCACTCGACTTGGTCACAAACGAGGTGGACTTCGGCAAATTGCGAATAGACGCACTCCAAGTACGCGCCGGTCAATTGAGAGCGGACCCAATTTGCGATTTTCAGGCGTGACGACTCCGGCACGAGCGGAGAAACGATCTGCTCGACAAGTTCATCCCGCGCCGGAGTGAATGATTTAATGTGGTCGTTCCATTTACGATATTCCGGACGGTGATGATCATTCAAAGGCAAGCGAAGGATGTTGGCAGCTTCGTTCTTACACCACCATGAAATTTCTGCGGAAGCCCATTCACAAGCCAGTTCCCATGATGGAACACGCCGAACATTCGACGGTGTTGGATCGAGAGGCTCACCAACCTTCGTGAACCGTTGGCATGCCTGCAATTCCTGATGCAGTTCTTCCCAATGACGCCACTTCATCAGACAAGACTTCCTGGTAGGCACTGAGATGCTGTCTTCTGGGTCGTCGAAGACTCCGACCCAGCCACCCAATCTTACCTACTTCTCTGCCTGCCACCGACCACCGATCACCCACCAGCTCTTACTCACCGCACGAACAGAAACGCCTTGCTGTTGATCAGGGCCCATAGCAGGTCTTCATAGCCTTCCTGCGGTGTGGGGTAATCCTTCACGAGTTGTTCTGCGGCGGTGAGTTCGTTCTGGGATGGCGAACGGCTGAGCGTGCTCAGGTACAACTCGGTGATGATTTCCGGTGCCGGTTTCTTCTCGGCGAGGAGTTTTGCCACGCGGCCTTTTTTGTCGGCGAGTTTGCCGCTGATCACGTCGCCGTTGAGCGTGTGCAGCGCCTGGGCGAGGTTCGGGTCGGCGGGGCGTTCGCACTCGCAGACACTCACCCGCCGCGGCTTGGCGAATGTGTTCAGGAAGAAGTCGGGATACTCGGCGTCCGGGATTTCAATTGCCCGCGTCCCCGCCGGCAGGTCTTTGAATTTCGTCTGTGTCCCGGCCGCAAAATCGATGGCGTCGAGCAACGGTTCCGCGGTCAGCCGTCGCACGGTGAAGTGGCTGTAGAACCGGCTGTCCGCCGCATTCTGAGCCGTCGGTTGCGAATCCAGCTGATACAACCGGCTCGACATGATCGTCTTGATGAGATGCTTCAGGTCATACCCGTGCTGGGTGAAATCATCCGAGAGGGCTTTCATCAATGCGAGATTCGTCGGGGGATTCGTTGGCCGCAGGTCATCCACGGGTTCGACCAATCCGCGACCGAGCAGGTAACTGACATACCGGTTCACGACGGCCTTTGAAAATGCCTCGTTGGTCGGTGCGGTCATCCACTGCGCGAGAGCGATGCGGCGATCGAGTGTGTTCTCCGCGGCGTCCCCTTCAAGCGGTTTGGGCTTCATCACCTGCCCCGTGCGCGGCTGCCGGACTTCCCCGCCGGTCTTAGCGATCACCACGCGTTCGCCGCCGAAGAGGCCGAACTCCTGGCTGGTTTTGATCCCTACGCGGGCAAAGAATGCCGCGAACGCGTAGTAGTCATCCTGCCCGTATTTCTCGAAGGGGTGGTGATGGCACTGAGCACACTGCAGCCGCGAACCGAGGAAGAGCTGCGCGGTGGATTCCGCCATCTCACTCGGCGTGTTGTTGACGAGAAAGAAGCTCGCGGGACCGTTGGAGAAGACCGAACCTTTGCCCTGCACCAGTTGGCTGACGAATTTGTCGAAGGTGACGTTCTCGCGGAACTGGCCCTTGATCCAGTTGTGCAGCGCCCACATGCCCTGATCCTGCAAATCGCGGCTGTTGTTGCGGAGCAGGTCCGACCATTTCAGCGTCCAGTAGGCGGCATAACGGTCGTTGTAAATCGAGCGCTGCGGATGATCGCTCAATCCCAGCACGCGTTCGATCCATTTTCCCCTCTTCTGCGGATCGGCATCGGCGGCGAATCCCTGGATTTCTTCTGCAGTGGGCAACGTCCCGGTGGCATCGAGGAAGATGCGGCGCAGGAACGTGGCGTCATCGCACAGGCCGGACGGTTCAATGCCGAGTTCGCGAAACTTCGTCGCGGCATGCGTGTCGATGAAGTTCTGATCGGTCCACCCGGCGAGTGGTGCCGGCGGGCCATACGGAATGATATAGGTGCAGACGTCGGCCTGGCCTTCAAAACGGACCATCACCGGGGCCTGCCCGCGGCCGGTGACGGTACACAACCCGTCGCCCGTGACCTGCACGACACCGTCATCCAGCGAATCAAACTTGCACCAGGCGGTAACGTCGCGCGATTCACCGTCGGCGTATACGGCGTCGACACGCAACTGCTGTTTCATGCCGGGTTCACCGAGGCGCTGGTTCGGCGTGACCACCAGCTTGGCGATCGCGCGTTCTTTTGCCGGCGCGGCGGCCCCGCCTTTGATCCATGCGGCGAGCAGTTCGTAGTCGCGGGATCCCGGAGCGAGCCGTTTGCCACCGCCGTGCGGAATGTCCATCGTCGGTTTGCGC
>DASRYX010000599.1:0-6962 GCA_035686985.1 Planctomycetaceae bacterium
AGGACTTTGTGAATCGGGTCGTCGATGTTCTGCGGCTTGACGACGGAGTGGTGGTCAGAGCCGCCGATCATCCGCGCCGGACCGAAGTACCGTGACCCGGACGCTTCCTCGACGACGACCATCCGCGACAGCAGCGGCGCATCGACGACGAATTTGTTCTCGAGAACCTCGCGGCCTTCGATGTGCAGCGACCTTTTCTCATGCAGCAGCGACTGGAAGTCGCGATCGAGCTGTTTCAGAAACGGGCTGTTCCACTCCAGTTGCTGGCCGAGTTGCTGGTCCATGAACCGGGCGGGGAGGTGACCGGCGCTTGCGAGCTTCGATCCCATCGAGGGGGATGCCATCAGTAGCAGGCCGACATCTTTATCGAGAAAGAGCTCGCTGTGATGCGCGAGCAGGTAACGGGCCATGATGCCGCCCGTGCTGTGACCCACGAGGATCACCTGACGTTTGCCGTTGAGCACACGATCCGTCCGCAGGGCATCGACGATTTCCTGTGCAGCCTGAGCCATGTCGTACCGCCCGGATTCGAGCTTCGTGTAAAAGCCGGAAAGGTAGATCGAAGGCCGTTCGAGCACCGGATCGGTTACCAGCAGCTGTGGCCAATACGCTGACTTACCTGGATCCCTGTCCGGCGACTCATACAGCCAGCACGACCGGGAACTGGAGAAGATACCGTGGATGAAGACATACACCGTCGGTGAGTCGGCGTTCTGCGCGTACCAGACGTTGTTCCGGTCGGCCCGCGGAAGATACCGCCACCAGTCTGGCGGCGATTCAGCTCCCAGCAATGTGAGCGGGGTGCAGAGAATGAAGGCCAGCAGCGGGCGGGCGATCGACGTATACATACGAATCCTTCATCGGGGCAGGGTCGTATAGCCGAGATCGGCACGGCGGGTCAATCCCCTTCAGCCACGGTCATCACACCAGCGGTTTCGCCGTGGAAGAACGTCAGTGCGCGATTTCTTCGAGCCGCTGTTGGAACTCGCCGTCCAGTGGCGCGGCGTTTGCTTAACACCTGAAACCAGTTGTCATAACCGATTTCCGACCGCCGACGCGCGAGATATCGGACGTTTATTGGAAGGTTCACATGATGTACTCTTCACTCTCTTTTCCAGCGGCGCGAAACGCTGTCGTCGCGCTGTTCGTTGTAGGGACTCCGGCGGCCGCGACGTTCGTGTCCGGCATGATTCCCGATCACTATGGCGCATCGGCCGTCAGCTCATCTCTGACCCCCACACCGGTCAGCCCCGCCGCCGCGGCCGAGGCGAATGGCGCGGTCGATCCGGCATCGGAAAAGACGCTGCAGAAGAAGCTGGACCTGCTGCGAAAAGGTTCGGCGTTCCTGAACGAACGCGGAAGCTATTCCGCCCGGATGAGCAAACAGGAAGTCGTCGGCGGCGAACTATTGCCGGAACACGTAATCTGGATGAAATGCCGGCAGCAACCATTCAGTGTTTATCTGAGCTGGGAAACCGGCGATCCGGGCCGCGAAGTGTTATACATCGAGGGGGCGAACAACGGGCGGCTGATCGGTCACGATGGTGGCTGGAAGGCCCGGCTTCCGGCGTTCTCACTGTCCCCCGAATCCTCACTCGCTATGCGGGATGCGCGCTATCCCGTCACACGTGCTGGTGTCGGCGGAGTGATCGACCTGATGATCGAAGCCCATGAGACCGACTTGCAGACACATCGTTATGAGCGGTGCGAGTACGACCCCCATGTGTCATTCGATGGCCGGGATTGCCACTCTTTCACAACCACCTACAAAAGCGCCGCAGCATCGCCGATTTACCGCAAATCGGTCACGTTGATCGATCGGGAATGGAATATTCCGCTATCGTCACACCACTACGAATGGCCGAAGTCTGAAGCGGCCCGTTCCGGCGGAGATGTGGACGCGACGACGTTGATCGAAGCGTACGAATTTACCGAGATCGACTTCAACGTGGAATTCAACGACGAGGATTTCGACCGTCAGAACGATGAGTACGCTTTCCGGTAACCGTTTTACCGCTTAGGGGAACTCCGCTGGACGGTTGGTCGCACAATACGGGGACGACCAGCCGTACGACGGATTGCGGGGTTGTTTCCAGACCGAACGATCATCCAGAAACAACTCAAGCACGCTGGGCAAGCTCAACCGCCCGGCTCCCTACTGCCAGCTCTTGCCATCGGTTTCGATCAACAGAATGATCGCTGGGTTGCGGCCGTTCACAAGCAGAAAGATGGCTCCGTCCGCCCGCTCACCTGCGGTAGGTTGGTATCGTTCAATCTCGCGGGGCAGCATCCGCAAATGCACGAACTGCTTGTCGATCTCCGCGACATCCTGCGTCGCGGTGAAACGCCGAGCTTGTTCTTTCAGCTGTGCGAGGCGCTTTCCAGGTTCGTTCGCTGGAACTGGTCCGTTCGGCAGAAGGGTCATCGTGACGGCGGAGCCAATGGGCGTCCACCCGGGCAGATCTTCAGACTGTAACCGGAAGCGTTTGTCCGTCAGCGATAGCAAATCGTAGACGACAACCGGTCCGCCATTGAGATACCGCGGGTGGAGTTCCGTGGTGATAAGAGCCAGCGGACGGCCTGTCTCGCCCAGCCGCCAGACCGTGCCGTCCACGTAGCCGCGGGTTTCATCGTCATAACGAAACAACGGCTCGGGCCGCAGTTGCTTAGGAACGCCAGCATCCGAACTCGAGACGCGAATCCCGGTGACTCGCGATTTCATCCCTTCCATGCGTTGTGCGGCGACCGTTGGTTTGCCATCTTCGGCAAGAACCGCTGGCGATGAGATGGTGAGCACGACCGCAACGACGATCCGTCGGTGACGAACTGAAATCACGAACTCTCTCCGGAGTAGCAACACGATCCGTCTTAACGAAGCGATCGTACGCCGTCCGACCGTGAATGTCAGCGATCACGCGAAATCTAGTGGCGCGAAGACCTCACCCAGGATCGGTTCGGATGGACGCTGCAGCCAACGCTCCAGCAGCGTGGCATAGACACGGCGGAAGTCGGTCGTGAACTTCGGGTCGCCGTCGTCGAGATCGGTGAGACTTGGTGCCGTGCCGTACATCCCGCCCTTGCCCGGCGGCGTCACGACGAATTGAACCGAGGCCGCCCCGTGATCGGTTCCAAGGCTGCCATTCTCGGCAAGTCGGCGGCCGAACTCGGAGAACGTCGCGAGCATCACCCGGTTGCCGTGATTCTTCTCGTCGAGATCGGCGAAGAACGCCGCGATCGCGCTCGACAATTCGCTCAGCAGCACGGCATGTCCCGGCAACTGTTGTGCGTGGGTGTCAAAGCCGTCGAGCGACACGAAATAGACTCGCGCGGGCAGATCCGCGGTGATCATCTGGGCGACGAGTTTCAATCGCTGTGCGAGCGCCGTGGAGGGATACGCTGCGGTCGACCGGTACTCTTGGGAAAGGCTTGCCAGCCGCTCGGCGCTGGTGACGGCTGCGGTCGCGGATCGTCGGAGAAAATCGAGTTCACCGCTGCCGGACGCAGATGCCGCAACTTGCTTCCACGCGGGGGAACTGACGACCGCGACGTCCCGCCCGGAGTGTGTCAGTCGGAACTCTTCGAGGCGTTGAATCGTCGGCGGGACGACCCGCTCACCGAGACAGGCCAGCGGCAGCTTGTCGAGGCCGATGCACGCGGCTTCCCAGGCGGTGCTCGACGAACTGACGGTTTGATCGAGCAACCGCCCGATCCAGCCGTTGGGAATGCGTTCGCTGAAGTGGGCCGCATGCCAGATGTCCATCGAGCGGAAATGCGATCGATCAGGTTTGGGATAACCGACGCCTTGCACAATCGCGAGGCGGTTAGTGTCCCACAGGTCCCGGAAGCCGGTCATCGATGGATGCAGTCCGACCGCATCATTCAACTTGAGGGCCGCCCCTTTCCCGATTGCGATCCCGGGTCGCGCCTTGTAATAGCTGTCGTCGTTGATGGGCACGACGGTGTTCAGCCCGTCGTTCCCCCCCGCGAGCTGGATTAGCACGAGGACCCGCTCGCCCGGCGCCTTGGTCTCTGCTCCAATCGCTTGCGACCACAAGGCGGGGACGGGACCGGCGAGTGAGACCACCCCGGCGGTTCCGAGCAGCTTCAGAAACTCACGGCGATTCGTGGACATGATTCATTCTCCCACACGGCTGGCCTGACCGGTTCATGTCACATCAATTGATATTCGGGAAGTGACAGCGCGAAGGGCAACCGCTCATCCGGTGCCAGCGCGCTGATGGCGGTGTGCATCGTGTCTGCCAGCGGCACCGCGAAGAGCGCCGTCACCCATTCGCGGGGATGTTGCTGGATCTGCTCGCGCACTTCACTGCGGAAATGGCCGTAGCGATCACTCCCCGTCACGTCACTCAGGAAATTCCAGCGCTGGATCCAGGCCGTGGCATGCACCCACTGCCGGCCGCCATCCCAGCCTTTGACCGACGGCGGCGCGAACACGTCCTGTCCTAACTGGGCCGCGAGATCGCGCACGGCGGGCCAGCGGATTCGCTCGCACAGCGGTCGCAGCGTGCCGAGAATCAGCTCGACGGGCGACTTGATGATCGAACCGCGGACCTCGGCCGCATAGAACTCGTCGGAGCTGCAAACTTCTCGCAGGACCGGGGCGAAGGCGAGATCGTGCTTCACAAACAGGCCAGCGATGCGTTCCACTTGAGGACCTGACGGTTCAGTAGTGACAAACGTCCGCAGCAGCTTGAACGCAAGAAATTTCGGACACGCCGGGTGATCCAGACACAGGTCGATGATCGCCTGGCCGTCATAGCGCCCGGTTTTGCCGAACACGGTTTTCGCGGTGTCATCGTGCTGTGAATCGTTGAACCAGAAGCGACCGTCGCGGAGATGCCAGCCGGAGAATGCCCGCGCGGCTTCCTGGATATCGTGCTCGGTGTAGTTTCCCAGGCCGAGGGCGAACAGTTCCATCACCTCGCGAGCGAAATTCTCATTCGGATGCCGTTTGCGGTTCGCGTTACCATCAAGCCACACGAGCATCGCCGGATCGCGTGCCATCGCAGTGAGCAGCTGGCGGAACGATCCGGCACCAAGGTTTCGGAACAGATCGTTCTGCTCCACCATCATCGGGACCGACTGAACTTTGACTGCGGACGTTGCGAAGTGATTGTGCCAGAAAAGGGTCATCTTTTCTGTGACTGGGTTTGCTGTCCCTGCCATGCGGTGCAGCCACCAGGCTTTCAGATCTTGGATGCTGGCTGTGGCGACGGCGGCGTCTTTTAACGCAGCCTGCGAGGCGAGAAACTCGGCGGACTCCGGTTGCGGCGTGAACAGCCGCTCGAGTGTCGCGTGCAGGCCATCCCGCACCGCGCGATCGACTTCCGCAGGCGTAACGCCGAACTGTAACCGTCGCAGCAGGTGTGCCGCCGCGGGGGCATCGAAGTGGATCATTGCCAACCCCCCTGGAGTTTCACCGTCAAACCGGCGGGCGTGACATCCGTGGACAGTTTCAGCGGCTTTTGAACACGCAGCAATCCTTCAAGGATCTCGCGTTCGGTCTTGGCTTGGTCAGCCGATTTGCCGTCCTGCACGGACCGCGCTTCAATCAGGGCATGATTTGCTTTGACCAGTTGCGCCACGGTGTCCGGCGCGACGATCAGTTCAAAATTGCGCTGAGATGTGGCGGCCGTGCGTGTCGCCGTCTGCTGGGAGGACTGCAGCGCATCGATCAGGTCTTTGCAGAGTTCGACCGAGGACGCGGCGATGTACTGCGACCCCACGACCGCGGATGCCGGCTGTGCGTTGAAGATCGCTGGCAATGCCTGGTTTGTCGGAATCTCGAGATAGCGGGCGTAAGTGATGGTCGCGCCGTTGTAGGTCTCGGTACTGAGCAGCCAGGGTTGCCGCATCTGCTTGGCGGCTTCCAGATTCGTGATCGAAATCAACGTCTGATTGAACAGATTGAAGATGTCCGAGCCGCGCTTCACATCGGTGAGCGAGACAACCAAAGCGCCGGCGGGAAGCTGCAGTCCCGGCGGCTGCGGCAGGTGCGGATAGGTCTGTTCGGCAAAGACCAGTGTTAATGGCCCTGACATCAGCGAGAGAATGTCCTGACTGAAGTCTTTCCCCGGCAGGAACGTGGCCAGTCCGGTTTCAAACTTGTCGAACTCGGGCAGCACTTTGGCTTCGAGGAGCGCATCACGCTGGCGATACCATGCCTGCCAGTCGCGAACCAACGTCATCGTGACCAGCCGACGCGGCACGGTCGGCAGCAACTCGTCACGATTCAATGGCTGTGTCGTCAATAAGGTTTTATGTGCGGCGTCGATTTGCCCGGGATCGGCCGCGAGATCGAACTGAAGTTCATATCCGTTCGGGCGGATCTGCAACGACGCCAGCACGTCATTGCCCAGCGCCGCGTATTCGGTGAGTCCGCCGATCAGGAGCGATGCGAGCGGATTGTCGAGCTTCGCCGGGATGAACCGCGACTGTCCGATCAACTCACGGATGCGCGCGGCGTCGATGACCAGTCGCACGGACGTGTCGGTTTTTTCCGGCGAGCCAATCAGCTTGGTGCCGAGGGTCTTCGCGAGCGAATCGGTGCTGGATTCACTCAACCGGCGACGAACGTCGTCGAACAATCGGGCCGTGCCGCCCATGACCCAGCGGTCTTTCAGCCAGGTGCGGTTGCCGTCGGGAGCGGTCAGCAGCCAACCGCCGTCGAGGGTGTCGGCCTTGAGCTTGTCCCCGGCGAGAGGCACGAGGGCCTCCAGTTTCGACTTCAGATGCGGGCCGATGTCCCCGTCAGCGAGCCGCATGAGCAGTACGCCTTCCGGTTTGCCGCCGGGTTCTGTCGGCGGATAAACCGCGACGATCCCGCGGTCGCCGAAGACGCGCTTCGAGGCTTCCCACAGATTGAGGCCGAGCTGTCCTTCCAGCATCGCCCGCCCCGCCCGAAACTTACGGCCGTTGCCCGAATCCGACCACTTTTGATA